>JAUTWX010000032.1 GCA_030838385.1 Acidobacteriaceae bacterium | reverse complement strand
ACTTCGAAACGTTGAAGGAGACGGTGGATAAAAGCGACTTCACCAACCGGCTCGGCCTGTTCATCACTGGGGCCTTCGCCGCCCTGGCCGCCCTGATGGTCATCACCGGCCTCTATGGCGTGCTCGCGCAACTCGTGGGCTACCGGCGGCGCGAGATCGGCATCCGGCTGGCGCTGGGCGCACCACGCGCCTCCGTGCTGCAGATGGTGCTGCGCCAGGGCGCTGCCATGATCGCCGCCGGCCTGGTGGTCGCAGGACTGGTGCTCTCCGCGCTGAGCGGGCGCCTGCTCTCCGGCTTTCTCTACAACGTCACCGCCTCCGATGTGTGGACTTACGCGGGCGTCCTGCTCGTCCTCTGTCTCATTGGCGCGGCGGCATCCTACATTCCAGCGTGGCGCGCCTCCATCATCCCGCCGGTAGAGGCGCTGCGCGACGAGTAGCATCCGTGTCGGAACGGGCCGCACCGCACCGCTGCGCCCTCCCCTATAATCGAGAAGAACGACACCGAGAACCTACTGCAGTCCGAGCAAGGAGCATGCATGCCGATCCAGACCACAGCCAACATCTGGCACAACGGAAAACTCATCCCCTGGGAGAAGGCACAGGTGCACGTGATGAGCCACGTGCTGCACTACGGCTCATCGGTCTTCGAAGGCCTGCGCTGCTACAAGCAGCCGGGCGGCGCAGCCATCTTCCGTCTGCCGGAGCACATGCAGCGCCTGCTCGACTCGGCGCGCATCTACCGCATGGAAATTCCCTACACGCTCGAGCAGTTGAACGCCGCCGTCATCGAGCTGGTGGAAGTCAACGGCATCGCGCCCTGCTACGTGCGGCCCATCTCCTTCCGCGGCTACGGCGAGATCGGCGTCAACCCCAAGGGCTGCCCCGTCGAGACATACATCGTGAACTATCCGTGGGGCAAATACGTTCCGGGCGATGCCGGCGCGGACGTCTGCATCTCCTCTTGGAACCGCCTCGCGCCCAACACCATGCCCTCGCTCGCCAAGGCCGGCGGCAACTACCTGAATTCGCAGCTTATCCGCATGGAAGCCGACCTCAACGGCTACAACGAGGGCATCGCGCTCGATGTGAACGGCAATCTCTCCGAGGGCTCGGGCGAGAACCTCTTCGTCGTGCGCGGATCGACCATCTACACCACGCCGCTCGCTAACTCTGTACTCAGCGGCATCACCCGTGACTCGGTCCTCACCCTGGCCCGCCACCTTGGCATCCCGGTCGTTGAGCAGCCCCTGCCCCGCGAGATCCTCTACATCGCAGACGAGGTCTTCTTCACCGGCACCGCGGCCGAGGTCACGCCCATCCGCTCGGTCGACCGCATCCTGGTCAAGGATGGCAAGACGGGTCCCATCACGCATCAACTAGCAGAAGAATTCTTTGGCATCGTCAACGGCACGCGCCCGGATCGCTACAACTGGCTCAGCCCGGTCAACGTACGCGCTGCGGAACCAGTCGGCGCCTGAACGCGACTTGGCCGCGAATACAAAAAGGCCGGAACGGCATCGCCGTTCCGGCCTTTTTCCTTACTACTACTTCACAGGATCGCCCGAAGCATCGCGATACTCAATTGGCCCAAGATTCAGCTCCTTCAACCCAGGCTCTATCTTTGCGCGATCCCCTACTGCGACGACGATCATCTGTTTGGGATGGATGTGGTCGATGGCCGCCTGCTTCACCTCTTCCCGAGTCACCGCTGCAAACCGGCCCGGCAAGCTCGCGTAGTAGTTGTCCGGCAGCTTGAAGACGAAGAGCTGGCCAATGCGCGCCGATGTTCCCTTGGCCGTCTCGAACTGCCCCGGCACCGAGCGTATCTGCGAGTCCTGCGCCAGCTTCAGTTCCGCCGGGCTCGGCGGATCGGTGGTGATGCGATCCAGCTCCGCAAATAGCTCCTTCCCAGCCGGAGCGGTCACATCTGTCCGCACCTGCGCCCCCGCAAAGACGGGGCCGCCAAAGCGATTGAAGGTAAATCGCGAGACGGCGCCATACGTGTAGCCGTGCGCCTCGCGCAGATTCATGTTGAGTCGTGAGGAGAACAGCCCGCCCAGCACATCGTTCATGATCTGAATGCTCGGATAGTCGGGCGCGGAACGCGGCACGCCCAGTCCGAAGGCGAGCAGCACGGTCTGCGGCGAACCCGGCTTGTCCACCAGGATCAGCTTGCGCTCCGGTGCAGATGGCTCAGGGACCGAAGCCACCGCCGCCGCCGCCGAGCTCTTCCACACGCCGAAGTATTTGTCCGCCTGCGCCCGTGCCTCCTGCTCCGTGATGTCGCCGGTCAGCACTAGTGCGGAGGTCTGCGGCCCATAGTGCGCGTTCCAGAAGCCGGCAATGTCCTCGCGGGTGATGGCCTTGACGGACGCCGTCGTACCGATTGCGGGGTAGCCGTACGGCGAATCTCCGTACAGCGCCTTCACGGCCACGCGCAGCGTCGCCGCAATCGGCTCGTCCGCCTCCTGCAGAATGCCCGTCAACTGCTGCTTGCGAACGCGGTCTACTTCCTGTTTCGCGAACGCCGGATGCTCGCTCATGTCGGAGAGCAGATCGAAGGTTGCATCCGTCGTGTTGCTCAACGCGTCCATCGACAAGTCCGAGTTGTCGACGACGGCCTGCGATTTGAGCTGTGCGCCGAGATGATCTGCCGCATCCGCGATCTCGGTTGCAGAGCGATCGCGCGTTCCCTCCGTCAGCATGCCCGAGGTGAAGCTCGCCAGACCGGGCTTGTTCGCAGGATTTGCATCGCCCCCGGCTAGCGTCACCACGCTCGCGTTGAGCACCGGCAGCGCGTGGTCTTCGACCAGGTACACATGCAGTCCATTGTCCAGCGTGAAGACCTTCGGCACTGGCAGGTGGACTTGAGGCAGCGGCCCGGGCGAGGGCGCACCCTTGCGCCAGTCCTGCGCGGTTTCAAACGATGCCGGATAGGGATTCTCCACCTTCACAGTCGCGTCCGTGTCCGCTGGGCTGCGCGGCACATCGTGCGTCACTTTTTCGCCCTGCACCGTGGTCACCACAACGCTCTTTGCATCGACAAGGTCGGCCTGCGCCAGCCTGCGCAAGGAAGCAACCGACACATGCTGGAAGCGCGCGACATCCTTCACCAGATAGCCCGGATCGCCGGTGTAGTAGTTGTAGTAGTCCATGCGATCGGCCACGCCGCCAAAGCCGCCCAGGCGCTGCAATCCGCTGATCAAGCCCGTCAGATGGGAGTTCCGCGCGCCATCCAGCTCCGCCTGCGAGGGGCCCTGCTCGCGAACGGCGCGCAGCTCCACTTCAATTTCCCGCTGCAGGTCCTCCGGCTTCACGCCCGGCCGCGCAATCACATCGCACTGCGCCACCGAGCCCAGGCGCAGCGAATTCAATTGGCACTCTGCGCTCTGCGCGATCTGCTTCTCATACACCAGCTTGCGATAGAGCCGGCTCGCCTTGCCGCCGCCGAGAATGTTCATCAGCATCTCCGCATCGGCGTCGCCAGGCTGGAAGGCGGGCGGCATCAGCCACGCATAACTGACACGTGGTAACTGAACTGTATCCGTGACGGTGGCAGTCTTCTGGCTGGCAATGGGCGCGGTCGTCACGGTGACCGGCGGCGGTTCGGGCCCCCTGGGAATCGGGCCGAAATATCGCTCCACCAATTGCTTCAGCTTCGCCTTATCGAAGTCGCCCGCGATGGCGATATTCGCATTGTTCGGCGTGTAGTAGTTGCGGAAGAAGTTGCGCACATCCATCAGCCGTGCGGCCTCGATGTCCGCATGCGAGCCGATCACCGAGCCGTAATACGGATGATCCGGCGCGAAGAGCTGGTGATACACCTGCTCATCGCTCAGCTCGTAAGGCTGGTTCTCGCCCTGGCGCCGCTCGTTGCGCACCACATCGCGCTGATTGGTCAGCTTCTCGCGATCCAGCTTCTCCAGCAGGAAGCCCATGCGGTCGCTCTCCAGCCACAGGGCAAGCTCCAGCTCATTGCTGGGGACGGTCTCGAAATAATTCGTGCGGTCGAAGTCCGTGGTGCCGTTGATGTCTGTCGCGCCCGCGCCTTCCAGATAGCGGAAGTGCGCCTTCTCGCCCACGTGCTCGGAGCCCTCGAACATCATGTGCTCGAAGAGGTGCGCGAATCCGGTGCGGCCCTTCGCCTCGTTCACCGGCCCAACGTGATACCACAGGTCTACCGCAACCAGCGGCAGGCGATGATCTTCGTGCAGCAGCACGGTCAATCCATTGGGCAGGGTGTAGCGCTCATAGGTAAGCGCAGGGACCTTTAGAGGCTTCGTCGGAGCAAGCTTGGGTGCGGGCTGCGCCAGTGCAACGGTCGTGAGTGCGAGAGCAGCCGCGGCAAGGCACACGCGTGCGCCACGAGAAAAGCCAGAGAGCATGAAGTTCCCCCAGATGATGTTCAAAGGGCAGCGGCACGATCATATCCGGAAATCTTCACTTTTCGGCTGGCAAGATGCGGCCTTGCGGCGGCATCGGCAAAGAGGTTCGCCAGCAAACGGGAGCGAATGCCTTTTTGGTTTCGCGGCGAAGAAGCGCTCGTCGCCTAGGCGGACGCTTTCTGGGAGGCCTTTCTGTCAGGATTCGGGAGCTGCGTTGCAACCTGCTGCGGACTCAGGTCATCGGCCGGATCGAAGTGCGCGGGTGAGGCCAGGTCAAGCGGCCCCTGCTGGAGGGGTATTCGTCCCGGCGCCAATGCGTTCCATCCCGGCAGTCTCTGATTGCCCATGATCAGCCGCGCTCCGTGGCCCAGCGTCAGGTAGGTCCACGCCCACTGCACCATCACGAGGATGCGGTTGCGGAAGCCCACCAGAAAAAATATGTGCACCGTCAGCCAGGTCACCCACGCGATAAATCCGCTCCAGTGTGCGTTGAATGGCCACTTGACGTCGGCAACGGCCCGGTTGCGGCCGATCGTCGCCATGTCTCCCTTGTCGAAGTAGTGGAATGGCTTGCGTGGTCTGCCCTCCATGTCGGCCTCGATCATGTGGGCCGCCTGCGTGCCCATCTGCATCGCGGGTTGCGCCACACCGGGAATCGGTTTGCCGTTCTCGGTCACATCCGCGAGATCGCCGCAGATAAAAACATTTCGCAAGCCCGGCGGATTCAAGTATTGGTCTACGGTCACGGCGCCGCGCCGATTCACCGGCAGACCGAGCATCTTTCCCAGGGGGGACGCTTGCACGCCTGCCGCCCACAATGTCACGAGCGACTCGAAGCGCTCGCTGTTCGGCGCCTTGCCCACGATCACGTAGCCCGGTTGAATATCCGTCACTACCTTGCTGGTCAGGCTCTCAACGCCAAGCTCGTTCAACTGTTCGACGGCTTTCTTCTGCAAATCCGCAGGGTAGGAGGGCAGGATGTGCGGACCACCCTCTATCAGGAGCACGCGCGACTTCGTGGTGTCGATGTGCCGATAGTCCTCCCTCATATAAAGGCTGGCGATATCGCGAATGGCCCCCGCCAACTCAACGCCTGTTGGGCCGCCGCCGACAATCACGAAGTTCAGCGGCGGATGCAATCCCGTCTCCACCGCTTCCCGCTCGGCGAGTTCGTACGCCAGCATGATGCGCCGCCGCATCTCCCGGGCGTCCTCCAGAGTCTTCAGACCGGGCGCGAGCTTTGCCCAGCTATCGTTGCCGAAATAACTGTGGGTCGAGCCCGTTCCCAGGACCAGGTAGTCGTAGTCAATCTTTGCATTACTGCGCAGCTGCACATACTGCTGCGCGGTATCGATGCCGACCACCTCGTCCATCAGGACTTCCGTGTTTTTCTTGTGCCGCAGAACCGTGCGGATGGGCTTCGAAATATCGGCCGGGGACAAGACGCCTACGGCCACCTGATAGAGCAGCGGCTGGAAGGTGTGGTGATTGCGGCGGTCGATCACCGTTACATCTACGGCCATATCGCCCAGCGCCAGCGCTGCATTCAGTCCCGCGAAGCCCGCCCCCAGCACCACCACCCGCGGCCGCGCGGGCGTCTTCACTGCGCTCTGTTCATTCGTAGAGGTCATCATCGCTCCTGCGCTCACAGCCTATGCCTGAGAGATGCGCGGCAAGCGGTCCGGGCTTCGCGCGCTACTTTGTTGCCGCGCTCGCCGCCGAGGCATTCCCCTGCTGACCTTCGGCCGCGCTCAACACCGACACATCCCGCACCAGGGCCAGAAAAGGCACCGTGTTGTTGCGCAGCTCCGGCATTCTTCCCTCGTTGGAGCCGGAGATCAACGTATCTTGCCCCTGCTCTGTAGTCACATCGGTCACAGACGGGGCCTGGGCCGGGCCGGCGGGTGGAAGCATCGTCGCCTGCGTGATCGTCTTTCGGGTCACCAAGCGTTGCAACCGGCTCAGGTCCACCTGATTGGAGTCATCCAGCGGCATGACGCCAAGGTCCATCCCTGGCAGGTCGGCCTCGCCTTCTACCGGTCCCGCAAAGCCTGCAGCGTCTGCCGCCCTCAGGAACGCAACCACGCGCTCATGCAGCGCGAATGAAGGCGCCTGCTGCCATGTCGACGCTGGCATGCGCACCACATAATTGCTGCCGATCGATGCGCCTCGAATCCCCATGTTCACCTGGAATTCCACATCGACAGCATCCGGATGCGAACTGGGAACTCCGCCGTTGACTCCGCTCGCCCCCGCCATGCCCCGCGGCATGCGAATGGCATAAACCGCACCCGCGAAGATTACGGCAGAGTGGTGCACGAGCGACGCCAGCACGTCCTCGGCCGTCGGCTGCGGCTGCACTCGATCGGCGCTCTGGACGTCAGCATTCCGGGCGGCACTCTGCTCCTGCGCGTTGAGCTGAAGCGCTCCCATGGTCAGCGCCATCGCTGCCGCCACAACTGCCCAACGCTTCCCCATCTTTAAAGCCTTCATCGCCGCTCCGTACTGCTCGCAGAAGATGCATCCGTGGCCCGCTGACGCAGCATTCAAATCTCAGGATAGAAATCGAAGAAGGCATCGATGCTCTGCTTCAACTGGTTCTCAATCTGCTCCCGTGAGCCCTCCAGCACGTGCATGGTCACCTGCGCCTCATTGCCATTGTTCAGCGTCACAGGAGCCGCGCCGACCTGCTTTACCTCATCTGCCGGCAGCAGCCGCATTCCATAGACCAGGACCAGATCCGCCATTCTTCACCCCTTCTCTTCGCAGCCGAGCGCCGCGGAGTCGTTTTTACTCGATTAGAATCAAAGATGCACAGATAGAGATCATGACAGACATTGTTCGTGACACAGTCATCCTGGGTTCCGGCTGCGCCGGGCTCACCGCAGCCATCTACACCGCCCGCGCCAATTTGAAACCGCTGGTGCTCGAGGGCCATGAGCCGGGCGGCCAGCTCTCCATCACCACGCTGGTGGAGAACTTTCCCGGCTGGCCGGAGGGCATTCAAGGCCCCGACCTCATCGAGAACATGAAAAAACAGGCCGCCCGCTTCGGCGCGGAGTTCCGTATGGCCCACCTGGTCTCTGCCGACCTGTCTCAGCGACCCTTCGCCCTCAATCTTGGGTCGGAGACCGTCCGCACCCGCACGCTCATCATCGCCAGCGGAGCCTCCGCGCGCTGGCTGGGCCTGCCCTCCGAGCAGGCGCTGATCGGCCATGGCGTCTCCTCCTGCGCCACCTGCGACGGCTTCTTCTTCTCCGGCAAGGAGATCGCCGTCATCGGCGGCGGCGATTCAGCCATGGAGGAGGCGCTTTTCCTGACTCGCTTCGCCAGCAAGGTCTACGTTCTGCATCGCTCGGACAATTATCGCGCCTCGCACATCATGCTGGAACGGGCCCGGGCCCACGAGACGATAGAATTCGTTTCGAATGTGCTAGTTGAGGAAGTTCTCGGCGTCGAGCATAAGGAAGTGACTGGCCTTCGCCTGCAACATGTCAAGACCGGAATCGTCTCCACGCTTCCGGTTACCGGCATGTTCCTGGGCATCGGCCACGAGCCCAATACCAAACCCTTCGTCGGCCAGATCGAGCTCGACAGCGACGGCTATGTGGTTACCCATGACGACGTACACACCCGGGTAGAAGGCGTCTTTGCCTGCGGCGATGTGCAGGACCGGCGCTACCGGCAGGCGATCACAGCCGCCGGATCGGGGTGCGCGGCGGCTTTGGAGGCCGAAAAGTACCTGGAGGAACAGGGGCGATAAAGGGGGCACAACGTGCCGTTGCGGATTCTAGGCAGCTTTTGTGGCAAGCAAAGCATTAGTTACCGATATCCCTCCGGTAATTCCCCTATCCCACTTTGCTGCACTTTCGTTACGCTTCTTGGAGCGCATCTGCGCCCGGGAGCCTCAACCATGTCACGCACATTCCGCAACCTCGCCCTTTCCGCAGCCCTCCTCGCCGCAACCACAGGCTCTGCCTTCGCGGAAATGCCCGGGGGCACGAATCCTCCGCCCAAGGGATTGATCGTCACTACCATCAACGCGATCAACTCGTTTTTGTCGTTCCTCGGCTTGTGAGCTGATAGATACTGACCAGGATAGGAGTTGCAACAGTGAAGCTCCCCTTCCTGGATACCGTGCTCTGGGCGGCGGGGCCTGTCTTGAACGCCGCGCTGGTAGCCGTGATGTGCCTGAGGCGACGCCTTCGCACCTTTCCGATGCTCGCCTCGTGGTGCATTTTCACAGTTCTCAGTACGATTGCGCACTTCTTCGCCTACCGCGTCGGCTCTGACCGTGTTTACGCCACGGTTTACTGGGTCGCGGAAGGACTCGACGCGCTCCTCCAGATAGGCGTCGTCGCGGAGGTGGCTCACATAGTCTTTCATTCCCGCGGTCCGCTCGGGAAACATGGAACGTGGCTGACGTCTCTCATTGCGGTGGGAGTGATTGCATTTGCTATCGTCTGGTGGATTCATCCAACTTCACCCACCGTGGCCGGAGTCTGGCAGATCCGCGGCGATCTGTTCACGAGTCTGATCGTCAGCGGCATGTTCACCCTCGTGCTCCTTACGTCTCAGCGGCTGGGCTTCCATTGGCGATCCCACGTGATGTCGATCGGCTACGGCTTGATGGTGTGGGCGACCGTCGCCCTGGTCATCGGACTCCTGCACGGATATTTGGGAAGGTCCGGCCATTACCTCGGAATCGAACATGCGCGGATGGTCGTGTACCTGTCCATCCTGAGCTACTGGATCGTCGCCCTCTGGCGGGACGAACCCGAAAGGGGATCGCTCCCGCCGGAAATCCGCGAAGCCGTCTTGCAAGTGGCCGATCGAGTAAGTTACGATCTCGCAGAAGTTTTGGGTACCCCGGAGAAGGAGTCTCATTAAAGTGGTCGGCCTCGTTACTGTCGCATTCCTCCTCCTGGGAATCATCGGGATTCAGTTGCGCTTCTTTCTGCGCCGCAGAGCCCAACAGAGAACCACCTGGAATATGCTGCTCGCGCGCATCGAGCCCCTCAACTTCTCCGATCTCGAAAAAATTGCGAAAGCCTATCTGGAACCCCGCGGCAATCAGCTTGAGTTGCAGCCCCAGGCCATGTGGCGGCTGCTGGGCGGAGCAGACGGCCTGCCTCGACTGCGCCGCAATGCCAAGGTAATGTTGGACCTCGCGATCTTTGTGCAGCGCTGGAACTTCGAGGACGCCACCGTTGTCGCAGAGATCATGCGCCGCGACGCCGCGCGCCTGCAGAAGGCCATCACACAGATCGAGATGGCCATGTTGCTGCACCGCCAGAGCTTGCGCATTCCCTTCTATATCCACGAAGCGTCGGCTGCCTACTACCTGATGCGCCAGCGGCTGCTCGCGCTCTACGAGACCAGCCACGCCGGCCTGCTGCCTCGCCTCACCCAGGCCCTGTAGGCCACCTTCCCGCCAATCTTTCCGTTCCCCAGCGCTCCTGGCCTCGCTCTGCGCATCCATAACTGGCAGAATCATTTCAGGAGCATTTTCTTGCATGGTGGATCTCCCCCGAGCATCTGCAGGCGGCACTGTGATGGTTGACGACGCCCCGGTGCAACAGCCACCGAGTATTCCGCATGCGGGAAAGCGGCATCTTCCTGCGCTCGATGGCGTGCGGGGCTTCGCGGCCATCGCCGTCTTCCTCTTCCACTATGGCGAATTGGGCAACTCCAGCTCGCATGTCCTGCGATTCATCAATCTGGTGAAAATGCGGGGCGCCTATGGCGTCGACATCTTTTTCGCGCTCTCCGGCTTCCTCATTACCGGCATCCTCTGGGATATGCGCAATGCCAATCATCGTTGGCTGAACTTTTATCGCAACCGCACACTTCGGCTCTTTCCTCTGTACTACGGGCTCTGGGCCTTTCTCCTCTTCTACTGCATCGTCTTCCGCCATCCCTGGTATCGCTCAAACTTCGCCTACCTCTTCTACGCGGGGAATTTCGTCTTCCCATTCAAGGGGTTGAATCAGATCGGCCTGTTCACCATCAGCCATCTCTGGTCGCTGGCAGTCGAGGAACAGTTCTACATGATCTGGCCAGTGTTGGTATGGCGCATCCGCAACCTCGAGACACTGAAGCGCATCGCCTTCATCGCCTTCTTCGCCAGCCTCGCGCTCAAACTCGTCGCTCTTGGACTTCACCTCAACCCGAGGTGGAGCTACGTGATGTTGCCGCTCCGCCTGGAAGGTCTCTGCGCCGGCGCGTTTTGCGCCCTTGCGCTTCGGACGCATCCGGAAGAGACAGTTCGTATCGGTCGGCGAATCTTCTGGGTTGTGACTCCCGTCATGCTGGCGTTCTTCACTATCTCTGCTCTGCGACATTTCAGCGGCGCTATGGAACATCTCTTCGCCTTTGCGCTGGTCGGCTCAGTGGGCGCGGCTCTCATTGCCATCGCTGTCGACCCCACCTCGTTCTCCTCGCGTCTCTTCAGCATCGGCCCCCTGCGGATTGCCGGCAAATACAGCTACGGAATCTACGTTTACAGCATCTTTCTCCACGACACATTCAAGGCATACCTGCTTCCCCCCATCACCCACACATTTCCTGGCCGCGTCGCCTCTGGAGTGGTGTATCTGGTCACGGTGACCTGCCTGACCATGCTCATCAGTGCCAGCAGCTTTCATCTGCTGGAGCAGCCTTTTCTGAAGCTGAAGCGTCATCGGTCACCTGCGTAACGCGGCAGTCTGCGTCGCTTGCGGACCACCGGACGCGGTATTCTTAAGAACGGCGCTACGATCTCCACATCCGGAGACGTGGACCCGAGCGTTTGACACCCCTTCGGCGTGCCTCGCCCGATATAAATCCGCGAGGTCTCCCGTCTATGCCCTTGCCCACCCGCTCCTCTGTCAGCGAAGAGATCGATCGCCAACAGCCCACGCTGGATCCAGCTACGCCCGAAGAATGGCAGGAACTGCGCGCGCTGGGCCATCGCATGCTGGACGACGCTTTCGACGACATGGCCACCCTGCGCGAACAGCCCGCGTGGCGGCCGCTGCCCGAAGCGTCTGCGATCGCACTCTCCGGCCGCATACCTCTCCATGGCCGCTCGGCAGCCGAGGTCTACAACGCCCTCGTCGAGCACCTAGTCCCCTACACCATTGGCAACCGCCACCCGCGGGCGTGGGGTTGGGTGCGCGGCACCGGCACCCCGCTGGCCATGCTGGCCGACATGCTCGCGTCAGGGCTGAACGCGCACGTAGCAGGCGGCCACCAGGCACCTGTCGTCATGGAGGCGGCTTGCCTGCGCTGGCTGGCCGAGCTGATGGGTATGCCGGCGGAGAGCTCAGGCCTGCTGACCACCGGCGCAACCATGGCCAACCTCATCGGCCTCGCCGTGGGACGGCATGCCAAGGCCGATTACGACGTCCGGAAGCAAGGCCTGCAGGGCTGCGTTCACCCGCAACTTCTTATCTACGGCTCGACCGAGACCCACTCCTGGGCCTTGAAAGCGATCGAACTGATGGGGCTGGGTCGCGACGCCTACCGCCGCATCCCGGTAACAGACGCGCACAGGATCGATGTAGAACAGCTTGAGTTACAAATCCAGCGCGACCGCGACGCGGGGCATCGGCCGGCCGTGGTCATTGCCAACTGCGGCACGGTGAACACTGGGGCCATCGACGATCTGCCGGCCATCGCCGCCCTCTGCCGCAATCATGATCTCTGGTTTCACGTGGATGGCGCCTTCGGCGCGCTGCTGCGCCTCACCCAGGAATATGCAGGGCTGGTGCGCGGCATCGAGCAGGCCGATTCGCTTGCCTTCGATCTGCACAAATGGATCTATCTGCCATTCGAAATCGGCTGTGTGCTGGTGCGCGATCCCAGCCTGCACACCGCTACCTTTGTCACCCAGGCCAGCTACCTCGAAGAAGCCGAGGGTGGCATCATGGCCGGTGGCCTGCCCTTCGCCGATCGCGGCGTGGAGCTGACCCGCGGCTTCCGCGCACTGAAGCTGTGGATGTCGCTGCAGGTGCACGGCGTCCACACGTATTCGCGCCTCATCGCGGGAAATATGGAACAGGCTGCTCATCTCGAACGACTCATCCAAGCTGCGCCGCGCCTCGAACTGATTGCGCCGCGGCCGACCAACGTCGTCTGCTTCCGCTATCGGCGTCCGGAGCTCGATGACCCCGCGCTGAATGCGCTGAACCGGCGTCTCGTAATCGAACTGCAGGAGTCGGGCCGCTACATCGTCTCCAGCACCACGCTGGACAGCCGTTACGCAGTACGCGTGGCCATCACCAACCATCGCAGCCAGATGCATGACTTCGCCGCGCTGGCCGAGGACTGCGTACGCTTCGGCGACCGGCTCGCCGCGAACGCATGAACACTCACGACGAGCTAGAGCGCAATCTGGCGCAGGTATTAGAGACCATCGAGGCTGCCTGCCGACGCGTGCAGCGCACGCGCAGCGAAATCACGCTGATCGCGGTAACCAAGATGCACCCCGCAGCGGCAATTGGCGCGGCTGCCGAGCTCGGCATCACGCACATCGGCGAAAACAAGGTGCAGGAGTTCGATTCCAAGCAGCCGGAATGGATTCCCCTGCGCGACTCGCACAAGCTGCACGCACACCTGATCGGACATCTGCAATCGAACAAGGCCGCACGCGCTGCCTCGCTCTTCGACGCAATCGACTCCGTCGACTCCCTTCGTCTGGCTGAGCGGCTGGATGCAGCAGCCGCAGCGCTCCATCGCACGCTGCCCGTACTGATCGAGATCAAGCTGAGCGATGAGGAAGCGAAGAGTGGCCTCGCCCCGCAGAGCGCCGAGATCGAACAGCTCCTCGAGCGCCTGGCGGACCTCACGCACCTGAACGTACGTGGACTGATGACCGTGCCGCCGTATCTGCGCGACGCCGAAGCCGTGCGCCCCTATTTTCGCCAGTTGCGCGAGCTGCGCGAAACCTACGCAAGGCGGTATCCCAAGTTGCAGCTCAACGCGCTCTCCATGGGCATGACACACGACTACGCTGTCGCCATCGAGGAGGGCGCAACCGAGATTCGCCTGGGCACTGCACTCTTCGGCGCGCGCGATTACGGCAAGGCTTAAATGCTGCGCCTTCATGTAGCATCGCTCGTGACCCGAAAGGCATTTCCGAGCCCATGAATCATCTCTATGCCGGCGTTCTCGCCGCTATCGTTCTCGGTCTGCTCACTGTCTCGATCTCGCGCCTGCGCAAGACGCACACCAAGGACGACTACCTGGTGGCCGGCCGCTCGCTGCCCGCCATCGTTCTGGTCTTCACCCTGCTGTCGTCGTGGATTGGCTCCGGCTCGCTATTGGGTGGCGCGGAGAACGCCTACAAACACGGCTTCGCAGCACTGTGGCAGTCTGCCGGCGGTTGGGCAGGACTCGCGCTCATCTACTTCATCGCACCACGCGCACGCAAATTCGCTCAATTCACGATCCCCGACCTGCTGGAGGTCCGCTACAACCAGATGGCGCGCGTGCTGGGCGTCATCGCCGTGTTGTTCACCTACACCGCCATCACCAGCTATCAACTCATCGGCGGCGGCGATATTCTGCACCTGGTCTTCCCCGGGTCGATCTCGTCGGACGCGGGCAAGTATCTGATCGCGGCGTTCGTCATCGTCTTCACCGCCATCGCCGGCATGTCGTCCGTGGCGTACATGGACGTGCTGATCGGTATACTGGCCACCATTACATTGATCCTCGCGCTGCCGTTCCTGATGCATCGTGCCGGCGGCTGGCACGGCGTGCACGCTTCATTGCCCGCAACGCACTTTCAGGTGCTGGGAGATTTCAATCTCATCCAGGCGCTCGAACTCTTTCTGCCCACCATGCTGCTCATGCTCGGAAACCAGTCCATGTATCAGAAGTTCTTTTCCGCCAAGTCGGAGAAGGCTGCACGGCAGGCAGTCGTTGGCTGGGTCATCGGCACGGTCATCCTTGAATCCGTTATCGTCGCGCTTGCCGTTGTCGCTTCGGTCGTCTTTCCCACCGGGGAGGTGCATGAGCATCCGCGCGAGATCATCGCGTGGTCCGCATTGCATGGGCTGCCTGCGTGGCTCGGTCCGCTGCTGATGGGTGCCGTCTTCGCGAAGATCATCTCCACTGCCAACAACTATCTCTTCTCGCCTGCGACGAATCTCGTCAACGACGTCTTCTCTCGCTACATCGCGCCGGATGCCTCAAACCGCGCCGTGCTGCTCGTCTCGCGACTCATGGTCGTATGTCTCGGCCTGTGGGCGCTGTATCAGGCGCTGCACACACAATCAGTTCTGCAGAAGACGCTCTACGCCTACACCATCTACTCCGCCGCGCTCACGCCGGTGGTGCTGGCTGCCTTCTACTCGCGGCGCGCCAACGCCGCAGGCGCCGTCTCCGCCATCGGCATCGGAACATTCGTCACCGTCTTCTGGGACACGGATTTTATCCATCACCATCTGCCGGCGGTGCTGGCGCAGCGGGATGCGATCTTCCCCGCGCTGATCGCGTCCGTCTTCTGCCTGATTGTGGTGAGCGCATGTACCGCGCCGCCGCGCCGCGAGCAGATCGCACCGTTCTTTCCTGCAACCGAGGCTGCGCCCAGCGAGCCCGCATCCTGACTCGCCTCCGCCTATGGCCATCGCCGCCCTCACCGTCGAGCTCTCGATTCCGCTCTCGCGTTCGCTGAAAGACCGCCGCCAGGTAGTGCGCAGCATGAAGGACCGGCTGCGCCAGGGCTTCAACATCTCCGTCGCCGAACTGGATGAAGCCACCACCTGGCAGAGCGCGACGCTCGGCATCGCGGCTGTCTCCTCTTCGCGCGACTACCTTCGCGGGCTGATGACCGAAGTGGAGCGCGCCGCGACCCGGCTCGCAGCCGAGCACGGAGCCGAAGTCCGGGACGCCTGGTGGGATTTCGTCGAATCGTGACCACCCGAGGCACCGCTGGTCTGAACTCATAAATGCTCCGATCCGCTTCGTGCACTCTGGTATCCTTTTGGGTTTACCCCGGGAGGTTCGTCATGCCAGAGCAACGCGCCCGCAAATACCATCAGGGCCGTGTAGCCGAGACCCTGCGCGACGAGATCAGCACCATGATCCAGGGAGAGCTCTCGGATCCGCGCATCGGCTCAGCACACGTGACAGAGGTGGTGCTGAACGTCGGCGGCAAGTCCGCGCGGGTTTACGTCGCAAACGACGGCCCGGCTGAAGATGAGGAGCCGATGCTCGAAGCGCTGGCGTCAGCGCGCGGCTTCATCCGGCATGAGCTACTGGAGCGCATGGGCGTCCGTCATGTGCCGGAGCTTACCTTTCACCTCGATCGTACGGACCGGATGACGGCCCGCATCGACGAACTGCTGGGTCGCAGGCGGCGCCGTAAGGGCAGCAGCTCCTCCCAGACACCCGCACCCGCTTCGGAGGCCGGCAAAGGCGCATGAAGCAGTCTGCCTCCATGTCGCGGCAGCTCGATCCGGCGCTGGTTGGCGCTCTTGCGGACTCGCCCTTAGAAGAGGGGAGGCGCGGACGAGGCTCTGCGTACAACCATCGGCGCGATGCCGCCATCCGTCCCATCCTCCAGGCGATCCATGACGGACGGAGCATCCTGGTGACCGCGCATGCGCGCCCGGATGGCGACGCTGTCGGCTCCGTGCTGGCCTGCGGGATGATGCTGGAACAGCTTGGCAAGCAGGCAACTATGGCCTTCAGCGACCGCGTGCCGCTCATCTATCGCTGGCTGCCCTGCGCGCAGAGCATCCAGCACTGGCAGAGGGTCGACGGCGACTTCGACCTCGTCATCCTGCTGGAGTGCGATGGCATCGAACGCAGTCGACTCAAAGGCCTCGAAGGACGCCGCCTCATCAACATCGATCACCACACCAGCGGCCGCAACTTCGCTCACCTCAACTGGATCGACACCGATGCCTGCGCCGTTGCCGAGCAGGTCTTCACCCTCGCGCGCACGGCAGAGGTGCGCATCACGCCGGAAATGGCCACCTGCCTCTACATGGCCGTGCTCACCGACACCGGATCGTTCTGCTACGAAGGCACGGACACGCATACCTTTTCACTCGCCCACGAGCTGGTAAGGCTCGGCGCATGTCCCCCGCGCATCGCGCAGGATGTCTACTTCTCAAACCCGATGTCGAAGATGCTGCTGCTGGGCGCGGCGCTGGCCAACCTCCGGCGCGACGGCCGCATTGCGTGGTTGTGGGTGACGACATCGGACATGGAACGCACCAACGCCGCCGAAGAGGACTGCGAAGGCATTGTGAACTACGCGATCGGCATCGCCGGCGTGGAGGTTGCGGTCTTCCTGCGCGAGCTGCCGGACCATCGCGTACGGCTCAGCCTGCGCAGCAAAGGCGCGGTGAACGTCGCGTCCGTGGCCGAGAGCCTCGGCGGCGGCGGTCATGAAAACGCCAGCGGCTGCACCCTGCCCGGGCCCATGCCCGCGGCTTCGGATTCGATCCTCGCGCGGCTGCGGACACTCTTTTAGTACGCGCCGGCTTGCCGTCAGACCACGTTTCAGCGGAACATAGCGTCGTCCTACGAGGTACAGCATGTCCGCAGAATCGAATCCGTGGCCGGAGCTTGACTGGTCCGCATGGGAGCGCACTGCCTCCACTCTGCACATGTGGACCCAGATCGTCGGCAAAGTGCGGCTTGCCCTCAGCCCGATGCAGGCGCATTGGTGGAACGTGCCGCTCTACGTCAGTGCCCGTGGACTGAGCACCTCCGCGATGCAGACCGCCGGCGAGATGCTGGACATCGAATTCGACTTCGTCAGCCACGAGCTGCACTTCCGGCTCAGCACCGGTGCAGCGCTTTCTATCCCGCTCCGGCCGCAAACGGTGGCAGATTTCTATCTCGAATTTCAGCAATGCCTCACGCTGCTGGGAGTCGATGCACGCATCCATCCCATGCCGGTGGAGATCAAGGACCCCATCCGCTTCGATCTGGATACGAAGCACGCCTCCTACGATCCGGAGTACGCGCACCGCTTCTGGCGCGTGCTGGTGAGCGCGGATCAGATCTTCCAGAAATTCTCCTCCGGCTTCATCGGCAAGATCAGTCCCGTGCATTTCTTCTGGGGCAGCTTCGATCTCGCGGTGACGCGCTTCTCCGGCAAGCCCGCACCGGAGCGCCCCGGCGCCGATGCCATCACGCGCGAGGCCTACTCGCATGAAGTCATCAGCGCCGGCTTCTGGCCCGGCAACGGCGGCTACGGCGAAGCAGCCTTCTACTGCTATGCTGCGCCGTCACCCACAACACTCGCGGATGCGAAGGTACAACCGGCGGCTGCATATTTCGACAGCAAGATGGGCGAATTCCTGCTGCGGTACAATGACGCCCGCAAGCAGGCATCGCCGGAAAACACGGTGCGCGCCTTCCTCGAATCCACCTACGCCGCGGCTGCGGACAAAGCCGGATGGGACCGCGCCGCGCTGGAACGTCACTGATGCCCGGCACTGATTCCATGAAGGCCATTGCGGTGAAGAAAACTCCTGAGCAGCCTTCCTGCGCAGAGGAGATATACGATCCGGAAGCAGGCAGGCCACGTGGCGTGCTTCGGCCAGCACCAGCCGACGGGCGCATGCGTCATGCGCGCCGGAAACCGCCCATCGATCTCCAACCGTGGATTCAACATTTCTGGAGCGTGAGCTGGGACCTGTGCGGCTGCGAGCCGTTCCTGCAGGAGACGCTGCCTCATCCCAATGTTCATATCGTCTTCGACCGAGCCGGCTCTCACGTTGCCGGCGTACATACGGCACGCTTCTCGACCACGCTGGAGGGCGAATCACGCGTCTTCGGCATCAAGTTTCGACCGGGCGGCTTTCGGCCATTTCTCGGCGCGTCCGTCGGCACGCTCGCCAACCGCATGGTGCCGGTCGAGCAGATCTTTGGAGCCAGTGCGGGAGCCAGCGCGCGACAGTGGCAGATCACCATGTTGTCGATCCAGGATGACGAAGACCTGATTGCAGGCGCGAGTGAATTCCTGCGCGCGCGCCTCCCCGCAGCGGACGCGAATGTCGCCCTGGCCACGCGGCTGGTCGAACAGATTGCAAAGGCCGCGGAAAGCGAGGGCGAGATTCGCAGCGTGCAGCAACTGGCACGTCAAAGCGGTATGAGCCAGCGCTCGCTGCAGCGTCTGTTTCAGGAGTACGTCGGAGCCAGCCCCAAGTGGGTGATTCGCCGCTATCGACTGCACGAGCTGGTGGAGCGGCTGAAGGCGGGCGAAGCATTGGATGGTGCGCAAACGGCGCTCGATCTCGGCTACTGCGACCAGGCCCACCTCATCAATGATTTCCGCTCCATCATCGGCTACTCCCCGAGTCGTTATCGCCAGCTTCTGCGAAAAGCTCGATAGAGAGCCGGTGACAGGATAGAGCGCCTCTGGCGGTATGATTTTCTCCATGACGAATGGCGCCCCCCGCTTCCCTGCTCTGCTTGTGGTTGTTGCACTCACCCTTCCCGCTCTCGCTGCAAAACACAAACCCGCCGCAAAAGAACCGGCCCATCCAAGTGAGCCGATCATCCTGCACGTCGATCTCACCGATGCGCCGCGCCACATCCTGCATGCGCACGAGCAGATCCCTGTTTCAGCCGGCCCATTGACGCTCGAATATCCGCAGTGGATTCCCGGCAACCATCGTCCTACCGGCCCCATCGACAATCTCACGGGCGTCTTCGTCCGCGCGAATGGCAAGGACATCCCGTGGCGGCGCGATGAAGTCGACATGTACGGCATTCACCTGACCGTGCCTGATGGCGTGACCTCGCTGGATGTCTCCTACGACTTCCTCGTAGTTCCTGGTGGCACCGGCTCCGGCGAAGACGACGCCGCCAGCGCGAACATGGCTGTCCTGGAGTGGAACTCCGTCGTGCTCTATCCGGCACACATCCCGGTCGCCGACATTCCCATCACCGCCAGCATCACCGTGCCCGATGGCTGGAAATCCGGCACCGCGCTGACGCCGACGCAGCAGTCCGGGAACGAGACCAGCTTCAAGACCGTCCCGCTCGAAATGCTGGTCGATTCGCCATTCATCACCGGCCGCTACTTCCGCGAGATTCCACTGGCGCCGGAGATCACGCCGAAGCATTATCTCGACGTAGCAGGCGAGGCGCCGGACGATGTCGAGATCAAGCCGGCGATCCTCGATTCATTTTCGCGGCTGGTGCGCGAAGCTTCTGCGCTTTACCAGTCGCATCACTATGAGACCTATCATTTCGTCCTCTCACTTAGCGACAACGTGCGCGGCGAGGGCCTGGAGCATCACCAGTCCAGCGACAACGGACTGCCGGAGAAAGGCCTTTCGGACGACTCGATGGCAATGCTCGACGCCGATCTGCTGCCGCATGAGTTCACACACTCGTGGAATGGCAAATACCGCCGGCCCATCGGCCTTGCGACGCCGGACTATGCCACCCCGATGCGCGGCGACCTGCTGTGGGTCTACGAGGGCATGACGCAATACTGGGGCGGCGTGCTGGCGACGCGCAGCGGCCTGTGGACGCCGGAGCAGTACAAGGAATCGCTGGCGCTCACTGCCGCGAACCTCGACCAGAAACCCGGCCGCACTTGGCGCGACTTGGAAGACACCGCCATCGCGGCACAGATTCTACGCGGCAACACACAGAACTACAGCAACTGGCGGCGCAGCCAGGACTACTATCCCGAAGGCGAGCTGCTGTGGCTCGACGCTGATACTACGATCCGTCAGCTCACGCACGGACAGAAATCGCTGAATGACTTCTGCATCAAGTTCCTGGCGGTGGGCGGCAACACACCGCCGAAGGTCGTTCCCTACACCTTCGATGACATCGTGAACGACCTCAACTCTGTCGTCGCCTACGACTGGCGTGGCTTCCTGACCGAGCGCCTCACCTCGCATGCGAACCACGCACCGCTGGGCGGCATCGAGCATGGCGGATACAAGCTGACCTATGAAGATCAGCCGACGAAGTTCGAGAAGGCTGCGCTCGGCAGGCGCGGTGGCGTCGATGCGTATTACTCAATTGGCCTGCGTCTCACCAAGGACGGCACCATCAGCGACGTAAAGATGTTCTCCGATGCCTACAAGGCCGGCTTCGCGCCGCAGTGGAAGGTCGTCGCGGTCAACAGCATCGGCTACTCCGATGACGGCTTCAAAGACGCGCTGAAGAAAGCCAAGGGCACCAGCGAACCCATCGAATTCATCGTCTCGAACGACAACCACTTCCGCACGCTCAAGCTCGACTATCACGCGGGTGAGAAGTATCCGCACCTGGAGCGGGATTCGAGCGCGCCAGATCTGCTGGACGACATCGTGAAGCCGCTAACGCCGCCGCCGGCAGCAACAAAGTAGCGAGTCTTCATCGCAAAAGAGAAGCCCGGCCGATGGCCGGGCTTCTCTCAGTTCTGCGGTTACGGTTCTCCAGCTACGCTCAGCGCGCCGTCAGCTCCGCCGCAACCTTCTCGGTCACGAAGGCCTCGATCTGGTCGCCCTGTTGCACGTCGCTGAAGCCGGCAAATCCCATGCCGCACTCCATACCGTTAGTGACCTCGCGCGCATCGTCCTTGAAGCGCTTGAGCGATGCGAGCTTGCCCTTGAAGACCTGCTCGCCGCCACGCATCACGCGGACTTCTGCGTCGCGACGGATCGACCCGTCGGTAACGCGGCAGCCGGCGATGGTGCCCACCTTCGGGATGCGGAAGACCTCCTGCACCAGCGCACGCCCCTGATAGCTCTCCTTGAAGACCGGATCGAGCAGCCCCAGCATCGCCTTGGTGATCTCGTCCTGCAGCTCGTAAATAATCGAGTGCAGCCGGATTTCCACGCCTTCCTGCTCGGCCAGATCGGCGGCCTTGCGCTCCGGCCGCACGTTGAAGCCGATCACGATCGCGTTGGATGCAGAAGCCAGCAGGATGTCGCTCTCCGTGATGGCGCCGACGCCGGTGTGGAGAATCTTGATCCGCACCTTCTCGGTCGACATCTTGCTGAGCGAATCGGAGAGCACCTGCACCGAGCCCTGCACATCGCCCTTGAGGATGAGCGGCAGGTCTTTGACGCCGGCCTGCTTGATCTGCTCTGCCAAGCCTTCGAGCGAGACACGCGAGCTCTTCGCCAGTTGCGATTCACGCTCCTTCATCTTGCGGTACTGCGCAATGCCCTTCGCCTTGTCGCGATCCGCGACGACAAGGAAGTTGTCGCCCGCATCCGGCATGCCTTCGAGGCCCAGGATCTCAACCGGAGTCGATGGCCCTGCCTCGTCGATCGACCGGCCGCGATCGTCAAACATGGCGCGGACCTTGCCGAAGGTGTTGCCTACGATGAAGCTGTCGCTGTTGCGCAGTGTGCCGTTCTGTACCAGCACGCTCGCGACAACGCCGCGGCCGCGATCGAGCTTGGCTTCGAGCACCGTACCCAGACCCGAACGATCGGGCGTCGCCTTGAGATCGCCGAGATCCGCCGTGAGGCAGATCATTTCGAGCAGCAGGTCCAGATTCAGCCGCTTCTTCGCCGATACATCGACGAAGACGGTCGAACCGCCCCACGCCTCAGGCACCAGCCCGCGATCGCCCAACTGCTGCTTCACGCGGTCCGGCTGCGCATCCGGCTTGTCGATCTTGTTCACCGCCACGATCATCGGCACATTCGCCGCCTTGGCGTGGTCGATGGCTTCGAGCGTCTGGGGCATCACGCCGTCATCCGCTGCGACCACGATGACCACGATGTCGGTCACCTTCGCGCCGCGCGCACGCATGCGGGTAAATGCCTCGTGACCCGGCGTATCGAGAAAGACGATCTCGCGGCCAAAGGCAGGTGAATCCTGCTTGGTGATGCGGACCTTGTACGCGCCGATGTGCTGCGTGATACCGCCGGCTTCGCCCGCCGCTACATCCGTTTCGCGGATCGCATCGAGCAGCGAAGTCTTGCCGTGATCGACGTGGCCCATCACTGTGACTACGGGTGAACGCGTCACTTCGATCTCGCCGACGTGCTCGGTTCCGAGGAGTGTTTCGAGCGCCTCGTTGGCCATCTCGTCTTCGAAGCTGATGATGGTAGCGTCCGCGCCGAATTGACGCGCCACATCCTTCACCAGTTCCGCATCGAGCGACTGATTCACCGTGACCAGCACACCGCGCATCAACAGGCTTGCGATCAGATCCTTGCCGCGCACGCCGAGCTTCTCCGCCAGGTCCTTCACGCTGATGCCCTCGGTCACCGTGATGGTGCGGGTGATGGGCAGCGGCTCCTGCGGAACCTGCGCTCCACCGAAACGCGATGGCGGAGCGAAGCCCTTCATCGGGCCTTCCTTGGTCTTCGGGTACTGCTGGCGTCCACGGCCGCGTGGCGGACCACTCGGACGCTGTGGACGCGGCGCTTCGCCCGGAGGCGGCATGAGTCCGCCGCCGGCCCCAGGGGGACCACCGGGTCGCTGGCCGAAGCCGGGACGGCCACCAGGACCACCGGGACGCGGACCAAAGCCCGGACGGCCGCCCGGAGCGCCTGTGGGCGCGGAACGCGTGGGATGCATGGGCCGGCGTCCTGCTGGAAAGCCACCAGGAGCGCCTGCGCCTGCGGGAGCGCCTGGACGCTGCGGATAGCCGCCTGGTCCACCGGGGCGCTGGAAGATGGGTCGGCCGCGCTGAATGACGCCGCCCGAACCAGCAGGTCCACTTGGAGCCTGCGGTGCAACAGGACGCGGCGGCGGTGCGCTGTAGACCGGACGCGGGCCGGTCTGCGGCATGATGACCCGCCTGATCGGCGTGGGCGCTGCGGCAGAGACCTCCGGCGCTTCCGGTGCAGCTGCAACCGGCGGCGTTGCAGGCGGAGCAACCGCTGCGGGAGGAGGAGCCGCTGCGGGCGCAGCACTGGCCGCGGCTGGCGCAGGCGGAGCAGCGGCAGCAGCCGGACGTGCGACCACCGTATTTGTGGGCGGAGCCGAGGCGATTGCCGGACGCTGCGCCGTGGACGCTGCAGCCGGCGGAGCAGCCGTCACAGGAGGACGGGCCACGACGGGGCCGGCAGGCGGTTTCGCGGCAATAGCCGGAGCCTGTGGCGGGGGCGCAGTCACGATCGGCGGCGCCTGCCGCGGCTGAGGTACGACGATGCGTCGCGGCGGAGTTGGAGGCTCAGCCTTGGGCGCAGCAGCGGGCACGCTGGCAGGCGGCGCAGCCGCAGGTGCGGCCGAAGCAGCAGGCACCGCTGGCGCAGCAGGCTGGGCAGCGGCGGCAGGCGTGCCTTGGGGCCGCGGCGCTGGCCGCTCCGCCTCTTCTTTACGCTGTTGGATCGCTTTGAGAACGTCGCCGGGCTTCGATACTCGCGACCAGTCGATCTTCTGGGCGGACCCGCTCTCGCCCTTCGTTGCGGTTGAGCCGTTGCGGCTGCTCCCACGCTGGAAATGCGCGCGCACACGCTGCGCTTCATCTAACTCGAGCGAGCTGGAATGCGTTTTCGGGTCGGTCACCCCAACCTCACGCAGTACGTCAAGAATCGCTTTGCTCTTGACTTCGAGCTCTCTTGCCAAATCGTTGATGCGAACTTTACTCATCCGTCCCTTTACGTGGCACTCTGCCTGTCGCCCCTCAGCTGTTCATAGCAACCTCTTGGTCTGCCGGGTTCACATGCCGTCCCATTGATTATCGCCTGAAAACCGGAAATTCGTGCTGCCCCGATGTGAAGATGCGCAGCACAAAGATCGAGGATGAGGCGCCGTTACCGTTACACACCTTCGTCGTCGCTCTGCGGGCGGGCATCGGGAAGCACTGTCTCTTCCTCTGCCTCCCCGCCTGGAAGGGGGCTGTTGGCTGGATTTTGACGCCGCAGACGGGCGCTGGTGTCGTCGTTTCCAACGTCCTGTGGCAGAACCCCCACCTCGCCGGCCTCGCGGCCGGACTCGGTGAGCTCTTCTATGCGTTCCCGAGCTATTTCGTCGACGACGCGGCCCGAGCTGTCCCTGCTATCCGGGTTCTCATTCGTTCCATCCGCATCATCCACTCGCAGGGCGTCCAGCTCCTCGCCCAGCTCCGCATCGGCCTTCGCCCGCTCTTCGTCCAGCGTGGCATCAGTGTCGAGCGCCTCGAGATCGGCCCGATTCGGCGCCCGCTCGTTGTCCTCACCCGCACCGGTCACAACATCGTCGCGACCGAGCACGTCCGCTTCCACCAGGTCATCGCCGCCCGGCCGCTGTCCTACCAGCGCCTCTTCCGGCTGGGTGAGTGCGTTGTCAATATTGTCGGCTTGCATTGCATCCCCCTCTGCAGATTGAGATGCAGCGCCCTCCGGCCGCTCCTCGCCCTCTTCGTACTGGCCGAAGTAATGGCGCACCGCGATTGAAATCTTCTCCAGCGTCTTTTCGCCGATGCCCGGGATCTCCTCCAGTTGCTCCGGAGTCATATCGGCCAGCGATTCGACGGTCGTGATGCCGGCGGCGACCAGTTTCTGGATGATCGTCTCGCCCAGCTCGGTCACCTGTTCGATCGGCGTCGACGGGCCGCCGCTCAGCGCCTGCATCTGCTGCTCCACTTCCTGGCGCTTCTCTTCCTCGCTCTTGATGTCGATCTTCCAGCCCAGCAGCTTCGCTGCGAGCCGCACGTTCTGCCCCTTCTTGCCGATGGCCAGCGAGAGCTGCGTGTCATCCACGATGACCTCGAGCTGCTTTTCGGTCAGATCGGTGATGCTGACGCGGCTCACCTTGGCCGGCTGCAGCGCCTTCTCGGCGAAGGTCGTCACCTCATCGGAGAACTCGATGATGTCGATCTTCTCGCCGCGCAGCTCGCGGATGATGGACTGCACGCGCATCCCCTTCATGCCGACGCATGCACCCACCGGATCGACATCCTTATCGCGCGATTGGACGGCGATCTTGGTCCGCTCGCCCGCCTCGCGCGCGATGGCTTGCACGCTGACCGTGCCGTCGTAAATCTCCGGCACCTCGCTCTGGAAGAGGCTCTGCACCAGCTCTGGCGCGGCACGCGAGACCACCACCTGCGGCCCCTTTGCAGCGCGATCCACGCGCAGCAGAATAACGCGCACCCGCTCACCCACGCTGAACTGCTCCAGCCGGCTCTGCTCGCGGCGCGGCATGCGCGCTTCGGCCTTCCCCAGGTCGAAGATCACGTCCTGCAGCTCCAGCCGCTTCACCATCGCGGTCAGCACTTCGCCCGTGCGATGCGCGTACTCGTTGAAGACCGTGTCGCGCTCCGCCTCGCGAACCTTCTGGAAGATCACCTGCTTCGCCATCTGCGCGGCGATCCGGCCGAGCACGTCGGTCGGCTTGTAGTAGCGAATCTCGCCGCCTACTTCCACGTCCGGCGCAAGTTCCTTCGCCTCTTCCAGCGCGATCTGGTTCAGGTCGTCTTCGATCTCGTCATCGGTCGCGGTTACGGTCTTGTACACGTACGCGCGAATCTCGCCCGTCTCCTTGTCCAGCTCGGCGCGCATGTTTTCCTGCGTCTTGTAGTACTTGCGCGTCGCTAGAGCGATCGCATCCTCAACCGCGGTCACCACGATCTGTGGGTCGATCCCCTTGTCGCGGCTCAATCCTTCAATTACCTGATAAAGCTGACTCGCCATCTCTCTCTGTCCTTCTCTCGTTCAATCTCGCGCCGCGGTGTAACGTCACGCGGCCATTCGTTCTGCTCGGCTGATTTCGTTTACAGCTCCGGCTTCATTTACAGCTCGGGGACGAGCTGCGCCTTCTCGATGTTGGCCAACTCAATTTCGACCAGCGCATCGCCAGTCGCCGCCTTCTTCGCCTTCCCTTTCACTTGGATGGCAGAACGATCGAGCGTGATCTTGCCACCATTTGCTGCCTTCAGGTCGACCGCCGTCAGCCGGCCTTGCCATTGACGGTTGCCCGCGACCGGCTGAAAGGTCTGCAGCTTCACCAGGCTGCCGCGAAAGCGCTCGTAGTCCGCAGGCCGGCTCAGCTTGCGATCCAGTCCCGGCGAGGAAACCTCCAGCAGGTACTCCGCACCTGGAACCAGGTCCTCGACCTCAATCACCGTGCCGAAGTCGTGGCTGAAGCGCTCGCAGTCCTCATGCGTCACGCCGGAGAGGTGCTCGGAGCTCAGCTCCCCGCGCAGCACGGCGGCCGGAACTGTGCCTTCGTCGTTCGTGCCTCGCTCCGCGGCAGCCTTCGCCTCGGCAGCCAGCCGAGCCCGCCCCGCCGCATCCTTTTCGATCGATACCCGCAGCACCCGATGCTTGCCGCCGCCGACAAATTCGACATCGACCGGTTCCAGCCCATAACTGGACGCCACACGCTCCGCCGTCGCACGAATTTTTTCCAGATCTACCGCCATCCGCCGCCCGCGCCACGTTTGCTGCAAGAAAAAGGTGGGCTTTCGCCCACCCATCTCCTCCGCCGGTGCCATCACGTACGGAGCAAACGCGTCTATTGCTATGATACGCCGCTATCGCCCGCTTGCCAACACTCTTCAGGGCTGTTTGACCGCGGCCTGCTCAGCCTCGTCGACGGCCTTTCGGAAGGTCTCCACCGCCGGCACACTGTGAGACTTGAGCGCATTCTTCGCTTCATATCTCCAGACCGGAGACCCATCCAGCGGATTCTCCGTACGACCTCGATACACCAGGAAGCTGTCTTCCGCAACGGAAGTGCCCATCTCGGCCTGCGGATGAGCCCTGTCCCCGGTCATCGGCCCGTTCTGGGGTCCATTCTGAGACGGGATTGAAGATCCCTGCGACGCATCGGGTATGTCGCCTGCATAGGGAGGCGGTTGGCCGCGTTGCATGCCAACGTCGATCCCAGTATCGGTAGGATCGATTGCCACTGGCCGCCGGCCCTGCCGTGGATCATGAACCGTGCCGCTCGCCATCTTCCCGGTTCCGCGGCGAACGACAATCACCAGGTCCGCATTCCGGCCTGCGAGAAGAGGCTGAAACCGCCCCCAGTTCAGCAGCGCCGTCTCCACATCCCTCTGCGCCATCTCGTTGGCCCGCGGATCGTCGAGCGACTCACCCGCGCTCGGATCGATGATGACGGAGACCGTCTGCGCCTGCAGGACGTACGTGGGCAGCGTGGACTTCGGCTTGTCCTTCGCGAACGTGAACGAAGGCAGCAGCACTGCTGCCATCATTGCGGCAACGTACACACGCATCTGCATCGGCGTCACTCCGCGATGATCCTACGCCAATAGGCGGGCCACGGCTCGGACAGTGAGTGGCGCCGCTCTCTTGTTTCGCAGCCGTTTTCCAGCAGCAACAAACTTTGGGTGCGAGCGTGATTTGTTTGCAGGCGTGGGAACAGTGGGTGAGGAGACAATCAAGCGATCCAGCGAGAACCAGCGGACATTCTGGGAGAACCTCAAGATCGCCACAGCTACCGAGCCATAAGGCCGGCTCTGGACCGGAAATGCTTCGGGCGGCTTCAGTCGTCACCATGCGACTTTCCGTCGCCATCAAACCGTCCCAGCGTCGTCTACCTCGCCTCCGCAAGAGTCCTCATCATTCTGTCCAAACAGCGATGGTAAGCAGCCGGACCTTCGCGATTCTTCACCCTGGTACAAGCCGACTCGATCGAATGTCGATCCGCATCATTGAGTGTCGATAGGTCCGGTCGCGCGGGTTCAGCTGCCAAGCTCGCCACCTGCTCAGTCTCGCAACGGTTATAGCTGTCCGGCCCGCGGAGGCGTCTCGCTTCGGAACACACGCTCTCGATCGACTCGCGCTCTGCCTCACGCAGAGCACTCAAGTCTGGCTTGCCCGCTGGATTCGTCATCACATCCAACTGCGCCTTGAGACACGATTGATACACAACTTGCCCCCACAATTCCTTCTGCCTGGAACACAGCGTCTCCAGCCTGTCAGTCTCAGCCGCAGATAATGACCGCACCCGAAACTGCCGCAGGCCAGCACGTTCAGCGCTTGGATCTTTCGAACCTCGGACGCCCATCGGTCGGACCCCGGCACCGTTTAAATCTGTGGAGTGGACGACGCGCCCACCTCGCGCAGCTTCCAGCGGTTGCTGGACAGGAATTCCCGCAGGCTGCTGACCTACAGAATCCCGCGACAGGCCCGCCCCCTGCGTCGGGTCATGTTCCATGACGAAATAGCCCGCCAGAAGAATCGCGGATATTCCCAGACCGCGATACATCCAACGAACGCCCATCCCTTTGCCGCTTGATCTGCCTGGACCGTTGCGTCGAATTGGCGAACCAGAGTAGCGCCCTCCGTAGGCGCCACGGAACGACGGGTCACGAGGGGATGAAGCGGAGGCACTTTCTGGTCCAGTTGCGGGTATTCCACCTGCACCTGAATTGGACCGCAGCACGCGATAGGCTTCATTGATCGATTTGAGCTGAAGCTCTGCTTTCTGCCGAAGTCGCAGATCGTTTCCAAAGCGGTCCGGATGCCACACCTTCACCAAGTCCCGATACGCTTCTTTGATCTCGGAGGGGGACGCGCCCGGTCTCAACGCCAGAACATCGAGTGCTTCGTCGGTCAACAAGGCGGGCCCTCCGACTTTTCGATTCTCGGCCTGTTCGAGGGGCCGGGGTCGCAACCAGCGACGCTGTTCAACGCATCATAACCCTGCTGTACCCGCGCCACGCACTTTCGCTCCCGGCCGAGCGACCGCGTACATCTCCGACATGATCTGCCACATCAGGCCCATGCGGTCGTCCCCGACCTTGTAAAGATCGAAGTGCGTCCTGTCCGGAATGTAGGTGAAGTGCGGATCGGCGCCGAGCGTCTTCAGCCGCGCCTCGAATAGGTGCGCCGATCCATCCAGATAAAACGTATCCGCCGTGCCGACGAATAGATGAATCCGCCCCTTGAGCAGATCGCCATTCTTCGCCCAGTGCTCCTCCGTCAGGTGCGCAAGATCGTAGTGATCGTGCCAGTAGGCAACCACCTTCGGATCGACATCGCCGGTCACGCGGTCAAACATTGGCTCCGGCGCGCCGCTCGGCCCCTTGGGCGAAAAGACCCAGTCGAACGAGCTCATCTGGCCGCCGTACGGTCCAAGCACCGCTTCGAGCTTCGCCAACTGTCCCATCGTCGCCTGCACCTTGCCCTGGTCGCGCATGATGGGCCGCGCTGTCCCGTCCGCCTTGTGGTAGAGGTTGGCGTGCGCAGCGTAGAGATCGGGCCCGGTGAAGTTGTGGAAGTCGCTTGGATCGGGCGACGTAGACCACGTGCCGCCGAAGACCTGCGGATAGTTCACCTGAAGCTGCAAAGTCGCCCAGCCGCCGCTGGAGTGGCCATTCAGTAAGCGCCCATTCGGCCGCGCATCCATGCGGTACTTCGCTTCCAGCCAGGGGATGAACTCCTTCGTCAGCGCAGCACCCCACGGCCCGTTGTTCACCGAATCGGCAAACTCGTGCGTGCCCTCGGGCAGCGACTCATCCAGCATCACGCAGATCATCGGCGGCGCCTTGTGCTCCACCATCGCCTTGCGCAGCCCCAGGCCCGTGATCAGCGAGTAGTCCATGTTGCCGCCGAAGCCGTGCGTCCAATACAGCGTCGGATAGGTCTTCTTCGCCTTTGCGTCATAGCCCGGCGGCAGCATCACCCAGCCGCGGATATAGGTCGGCTTGCCCCAGAACTTCGTCAGCAGCGGGCTTTCGAACTCCGCCTTCTCCGCCTCGCCCGGCTTTACTTCTGCCACGGCTTTCGCCACCATCGCGGCGCGGCGCCCCGGCTCGGGATGCTCGCTCAGCATCAGCACAGGCTCGTCACCCGCACCCGGCTGCCAGCCCTTCGCTTCGACGACCTCAGCCTGCCAGTCATCCGCGTCGCGTCCGCTGTAGTTGTAGTTGTGGTCGGTGTCAAGCACCGCCTGGAGCTCGTAATCAGCACGAGGCAGCATCGAGAAAGCTGCGGGAAATGCCGCTTGATCGAGATCGACTTCGACCGCGCTGCCCGGCGCCACATCGTGGACTTCCACCGCAGCCACCGACGTGTTCGTCGGGTGGAATTCGCTGATGTCGACTTTCTTTTTGGCGCCGGCCTCGTGTTCTTCCTTTTTCCCGGCCTCGGCCGTGGCGTTTTCCGCGAAGATCAGCAGACGGCCGCTCACCGGCCCGGGTACATCCTTCCCGATGACAACCCGGACATAGGCGCGACGCGGCGCCTCCTGCGCATGAATCCCTGCACCATTCAGCAGTACCGCTACGGCCGCAAGGCTCCCCAGCCAGACGCGCGTCTTCATTTGGAATCATCCCTCATGTGTGTCTGAAATGAACGCTGCTCATGGTACAGCAAGCAAGCCGGCGAAGCGGACACTATGGCATCGCGCTCACTGACTCGCTACGCGCCGCCCGCTGTGCAGCTCACATCGCCAATGCCGGTGTGCAGCTTCAATCGGTAGCTGCCGGCGTTGAACTCCCGCTTCACGCTCTTGCCGAGAAAGCCCGAGGGCTCCAGTCCAAACGCTCCCGCGTGCACATCTCCGATGTGCACCGACATGACCACGGCACGGTAGGCATGTGGATCGGGCACTGTCATCTTCAGGTCGCCCACACCCACTTCGGCGTCGGTGTTGCCGGAGATGCCTGTGATCGTAAGATCACCAACTTCCAGGTTCAGCCGCAGGTCGCTCTGTTTCGGCACGTAGATGGTGACGTCGAAGTTGTGCTCGCCATGCTTCGGCATTTGGAGCACGATCTTCGCCTGTGATCCATTCACGGCAAATTCGCGGATCCACTGCGGAGCAGCCGTTGCATCATCGGCCTTGCGCGAGGTGATCACCAGGCGCAGCTTGCCTTCATGGTCGGTCGGCATCACGCGCACATCGCCGACATTCGCATCCAGAATCACCACTCCGCCTGCAGCGAAGGACGCCTCGCGCACCACCGGAGCGAACTCCTCGGCCCAGGTCTGGCGCAGGCTAAAAAGCATCAGAACGCATACGGCTATCCAGCAAAAGCGTGTGCTGCGACTCATATCGTCTCTCCATTTTCCCGATCGATGTCGAGCGAACCCGCTCCTACGTTCACTTGCAGGTTGCCTTCGCCCTTGCCCTGGTATTGACGGCTGATGATGAAATGCGAGCTGACGCCGCCCGGCCGGTGATCGTGAAAGCTTCCCATCCCCACGTTCGCCTCGAAGCTGGCGTAGCCGCGATCGCCCACCATCGCGAGATGGGCTTCGCCCGCCCCTACATTCACCTGGCGATCGCCCTTGACGCCATCGACATCGAAGTAGAACTTGCCGGCGCCCAGATTGATCTGGCTGCTCAGGGAGCCAGAAGACGGTAGCTCCAGCACCACCACGGGATGCGTTTTGTAGGGAAACTGGAGGCTGATGGTCGCGTGGTCGGCCGCCACATCGAGCGTCTTCACGTAAGCGCGCATCTTCAGCGAAGGTGTGTCGCGCGTCTCGATACGCAACCTCAGCTTGTCACTATGACCGCGTTCGATACGCAACTCACCCGAGCACATATTGAATTCCAGCCGGCCTTGGCCGGTGAAGGTCCGATCGACCCCGAAGTGCTGAGCATCCCCTGTGTCTCCGCTCTGGGCTATGTAGTGGCTGGGATCGGGCGGATCGCCGCAGTTGTTGTTCTCCGCGTGTGCGAGCGCTCCGATGCCACACAGCACCAGCAGCAACCAACTCCATCGCGCAAATCGAGCCTTCACGTTTGCCTCCGTACACTCGCAGCCGCAACCACCTGTGCTGCCATACGCCGAATCGTGCGGCTGGGTTCCGGAAATCTCTTCGGCGCGACCCGCGCTACAATGGGACGAAGACATCCGCCGCTGTCTTCGTCCCTCCTGAAACGAACGCAGACCATCCGGCTACGGTGTCCTTAGCACTATCTAAGACACTTATGATTGAGAGCTCCGTACCGGAAGCACTGACCTTCGACGACGTCCTCCTCGTTCCTGCTTACAGCGAAGTCGTTCCTGCCCAGGTCTCGACCCAGACCCGCCTCACACAACGCATCTCCCTGAACACCCCACTGCTCTCAGCCGCCATGGATACGGTGACCGAGTCGCGCCTCGCCATCGCCATGGCGCAGCAGGGGGGCATTGGCATTATCCACCGCAATCTCTCCATCGAGCAGCAGTCCGGCGAAGTGGATAAGGTAAAGCGCTCAGAGAGCGGCATGATCGTCGATCCGGTCACCGTCGGACCGGAGCAGCTGATCTCCGACGCTCTCGATGTCATGCGCCGCTACAAGATCTCCGGCGTGCCGGTGACCCAGGGCAAGCGGCTGGTCGGCATCCTGACCAACCGTGATCTGCGCTTCGAGACCCGCACCGACATCCCCGTAGGCGACGTGATGACCAAGGAGAACCTCATCACGGTCGCCGTCGGCACCACCCTGGAAGAAGCGGAGCTCATCCTGCACCAGCATCGCGTCGAAAAGCTGCTGGTGGTCAACGGCGACTACGAGCTGAAGGGCCTGATCACGGTCAAGGACATCCAGAAGAAGCTCAAATATCCCTATGCCGCCAAGGACGAGCAGGGGCGCCTGCGCGTGGGCGCGGCCATTGGCGCTACAGGCGACTTCCTGGAGCGTGCCGCGGAGCTGATCAAAGGCCGCGTGGATGCGCTCTCTATCGATTCCGCGCACGGCCACTCCTCGCGCGTGCTGGAGGCTGTCCGCGAAGTAAAGAGGCGCTTCCCGGAGACCGATCTGCTGGCCGGCAACGTCGCCACCTACGAGGGCGCCATTGCCCTGATGGATGCAGGCGCGGACGCGGTCAAGGTCGGCATCGGACCGGGCTCCATCTGCACCACCCGCATGGTCACCGGCGCCGGCATGCCGCAGATCACCGCCATCTCCGAGTGCTTCCGCGCCGCACAGGAGCGCAAGATTCCAGTCATCGCCGACGGAGGCATCAAGTATTCGGGCGATGTCACCAAGGCCATCGCCGCGGGCGCCTCTTCAGTAATGATCGGCTCGCTCTTTGCCGGCGTGGACGAAAGCCCGGGCGAGACTATCCTCTACCAGGGCCGTTCCTTCAAGACCTACCGCGGGATGGGCTCACTCTCCGCCATGGCTCAGGGTTCCGGCGAGCGCTATTTTCAGAGCTCCCGCGACCTGGACGCGCCCGAGGCTCGGCTGCAGGGCGATGTGGTCCAGCGTGAGCGCGCGACGCAGAATCGCCTGGCCAAGTTTGTCCCGGAGGGCATTGAAGGCCGCGTGCCCCATCGCGGGCCGCTGGAATCCATGGTCTACCAGCTTGTGGGTGGACTACGCTCCGGCATGGGCTACCTGGGCTGCGGCAGCATCGAAGAGCTGCAGAAAAATGCCCGCTTCATCCGTATCTCGAATGCAGGCCTGCGCGAGTCCCATGTTCATGATGTCATCATCACGCGCGAGGCACCGAACTACCACGTAGAGTAGCGGCTACCCGGGGGTCAGAATCAGGGAAGCATCCGGCGCACCGGCTGTGGCAATGAGAATTAGGCTGTCATTCTGAGCGTAGGAAGAACCTGCAGTTTCCTAGCCACAACTCCAGTCTTCGCCCCGACCGAATTCCCGTTCCGACGCAACTTTCACCGGTCGCCTGCGTTCTCATAAGAACTATGGCTCGTCGCGCCGTATTTGCCGCCGCCCTGCTCTCCGTCGCTATCCCCGCGCTGGCCCAGCAACAGCCTGTCTACCCCAACTATCCGCCGCCCCCGCCGGCTTCGGGAGACAACGCGCCCCACACCGCGCCTCCGGATCAGGCGGATCAGCCGGAATATAGCGGTCAGTCGGCGCCCGACCAGCAGCAACAGAATCAGCGGGCAGCTCCAAACCAGGTGCCGCAGAAACCGTCCCCCTATCCGCCGGAGAATCAGCAGAATACCGAGCCATATGCCCCGCCATCCGGGCAGCAGACCTACCCGCAACAGAGCGCCCCGGCCTACCCACCCGCGGGCAGCAGCTCGCTCAACTGGGTTCCGCAGGGCATGGAGACACTGGCTCGCACCGCCGCCTTCCACACCGACTTCACCTTCGACCGCTCGATGCTGCAATTAGCCAGCGGAATATGTGAAGGCCCGAGCGATCCGGGTCTGGCCGACGCCATGAGCCGGCTGGACGGCATCTCCGTGCACAGCTATCACTACGCCGCACCCGGCATGTACGATCCACGACTCCTGAACGCTGTGCGACAGCAGTACAGCGCCCTGGGCTGGCAGCACCTGGTAACTGCGCATTCGCGCTCCGCTGACGGTGCCACCGACCTCTGGATCAGCTTCCACCACATGCAGGCGACCGGAGCGGTCGTGCTCTTCCAGAACTCGACGAATCTGAACCTGATCGCTTTCTCTGGCAACCTCAGCCCACTGGATCTGCTGCATCTGCGTGGGCACTTTGGAATTCCACGCTTCCCCGGCGACCGCTTCGTACCCGCACCGGGACCAGCGGCCCGCGCCGTCCCTCCACCCCGCTACTGAAATCGCAAATCAGCCACGTTCCCACCCCGTACTCCGGGTGCACGAGAATGACAAAATAAGGCGGAAACGATCATTTGCTTGACAATCGCCCGATTGGCGGTGTGTGATGATCGCAACATTTTCTGAGTGCAGGCGAACGTTTGTCTAAAGGGAAACTGCTGCGAAGAGGCAGGCCCTCCCGGGGAAACAGCCATGTCGAACGCCTGAGAATGTATTCAAGGCACTGGCCTCCCTCAGTGCCGGGAGGTCGATCGTAGAGATCGCCTCCCTTCTTTTTGCTTCGAGCGGAGACGCGCAGCAATAACAAAAACGCACCCGGCTTGGGTGCGTCTTGTTGTTCCACGGATGTATCGGGGAACTACTCGCCGGCCTGACCCTCGGCCGGGGTCTGTTCGGCCATGGCCTTCTCCATCTCCTCGCGGCGCTTCTCGCGCGCCTCAGCACGCTTGCTGCGCTTCTCATCGAGAAGCTTCTCGGCGCCCAGCAACTCGATGAATGCCTTTTCCGCACCATCGCCCTTCTGGAAGCCAGTGCGCACGATACGCAGGTAGCCGCCCTGCCGGTCGCCGTAGCGCGGCGCGACGGTCTCGAACAGGCGCTTCACCGCGTCGTCGGTCATCAGGTAAGCATGGGCCTGGCGGCGGGAATGGAGATCCCCGCGCTTGCCCAGCGTGATCAGTTTCTCCACGTGGGGACGCGCGGCCTTGGCCTTGGTGACGGTGGTCACGACGCGGTCTTCCAGCAGAATGGACGTGACCAGGTTGCGCAGCAGGGCGCGGCGGTGGCTGGTGTTGCGTCCGAGTTTGTATCCAGCATTGCGATGGCGCATGGCGAATCTCTCACTTACGTGCGGCCCGAGGCCGCCAGAATCAGTGCCGGAGAGAGTCGCCCCTCTCCGGCGAAGTACAGTTAACGCTTAGAAGTTCTCCGGCTCGTTCTGCATCGGCTCGAGCACATCCAGATCATCCTCTTCGTCGTCGAAGCGGTTGTACGCCTGCGCTCTGACTTCCGAGGGCAGGATCGAAGTCGGTCCGGGCACGGCGTTGCCGTTCTCATCGATCTTCATGCCCAGCGAAAGACCCATCTGTGCCAGGATTTCCTTGATCTCGTTCAGTGATTTGCGGCCGAAGTTCTTGGTCTTCAGCATCTCCGGCTCGGTCTTCTGCACCAACTCGCCGATGGTCTGAATGTTCGCGTTCTTCAGGCAGTTGTAGCTGCGCACAGACAGCTCAAGCTCTTCCACCGACCGGTTGAGGTTCTCGTTCCGCAGTTGCATGCGGCCCTCTTCCGACTGGTGCTCCGCTTCGATCTCTTCCTCGAAGTTGATGAAGATGCTCATGTGGTCCTTGATCAGCTTGGCTGCCAGACCGATCGCATCGGCGGGAAGCACGGAGCCGTTGGTCCA
>JAUTWX010000524.1 GCA_030838385.1 Acidobacteriaceae bacterium | reverse complement strand
CGCCCGCGCTCAGGCAGATCATCCGCTCCGATATGGCCACGTGCGGAGGTGACGATCAGTTCGATAGGCGGCCAGCGCTTGCGAACGGCGTGCGCCAGCCTGAGCCCATCCATCGATCCCGGCATCTGGATGTCCGTGAACACCAGGCGCACGTCGGGGCGTGCTTCGAGAATGGACAGTGCTTCGGCCGCAGTGGTGGCCGAGAGCGCCTCGAATCCGGCCTCCTGCACGATTTGGACGGCGTTCAACAGGATGAGGGCTTCATCCTCGACCACAAGAATGGCTCGATTTGCGGTTGTCATTGGTGACTAAGCTCCGGCTTACGCGCCGCGACAGCCAGTCTTGAGGACCGGTTGCCGACAGCGGCGCGCGCGCCTCCGTCGGGCCCCGGAAGCACTACAATCTGCGACTCACCGGAAACAGTAGGCTGCGCAACGGGAGCCGGCTGTTCGCTATTGAACAAGTCGGCTCTTCGGACTCGCCTGACGACATCGCGCTTTTCGGGCGCGGTCTGCCCCCCGCGCCACATGGCGCGCGTGGAGTGGACAGCACAAGGCCCGCTCCGGTCCTCAACCGTTCCGCAGCGGGCCTTGGCCGAAGCGAAGCTGGGGGCGATGCTCCAGTTACAGAACACCTGCGGCAGGCACCGGTTGCGAGCGCCGCTGCGGGCGTCGCGATCGATAGGGCTAACGCCAAAAATGACCATCACCGCTTTTCAGCGGGCCTGAGATCAAAGTGTGACTTGACGAGCGAGCGTGCCAATTTGAACAGACAGGGCAACAAGACACTGAGAGCCTCGCACCGCAAGGAGATGAGGAGCGCGGCATGCAGAGGTTCGTTCAGCAAAAGACGTTCAAGAACTATCGTGAGCTTCTTGCCAATGAGCGGGCGAAAACAGAACGCATGTTCCTCCTGAAAGTGCTGGTGCGGAAGGAGGCGGAAAACCGCCGCCCCTCAGCCTACGATCGGCGTCTGGTGAGGCCGCACTAGCCGGCCGTTATGCCGAGGCGAGACCCCAGACAGAAGCTATTCACCAGTCGCTGCACTCGATGGCATGCACGGCCATTCTAGCTTTCCGGCCGAGCGACGAGGAGGTTTCGTAACTCCCGCTCCAGTTCCTGCAGCTTGTAGGGCTTAGCGAGAAAGCGCCATTCCATCGGCTTGTCGGGGACTATCCGTCCTGAGGTCGAAAGGACTTTGACCGTCGGACATGTGCGATCGAAGAGCGCAATCCGCCGTCCCGTGCGATGGCAATGCCATGGTCTCCGACATTTGGATGCTTAGCGTGACGTCGATAAGGCACGGCGCAGGCCACACTGTTGACACCACCCGAAAGCCTCACCCGGTTGCTATTCAGGCGGGAACAGAAGGACCAAAGTTTGGCCGCTGAGCAGCCTGTGCCGATTGATTGGGGGGAGGGGGCGATACGCGTCCTCTTCGTTGAGGACGACGACGATTTCAGGGAAGCGCTCGGTTGGCAGTTGGAGGAGAGAGGCTTTTCGGTCCAGGGGTTCGCCGATGGCAAAGCGCTCCTGGCAGCGCTCGATGCCGCGACCGATGCCGATCTCGTCATACTGGATTGGACCCTGCCTTCCCCCTCCGGCATTGATCTGCTGACGCAATTGCGCGAGCGCGGCCTCAACTTGCCCGTCGTCTTTCTGACAGGCCATTCGCCTAGCCAGCGTGAAGCACTCGCATTCGACAGGGGCGCAGCTGACTTCGTGGACAAGGCGCGCGGCGTCGAAGTTCTCGTCAGACGTCTCAAGCTGCTGGTCAGAACCACTTCCCGTGATCCTCCAACCGAAAAGCAACTGGTGCGCGGCAAGCTGATCCTGCGGCCCAATATCAGCCGGGCCTATTGGCGCGAGACCGATGTGCGTCTTACGGTGGGGGAGTACAACATAGCTCAGCTCCTGGCCACCAATGCTGGCGAGCACGTGTCGTATCGATCCCTTTACGACTGCATGCACTACGAAGGCTTCATCGCGGGAGCTGGCAGCCTGGGTCACCGTACCAATGTCCGATCGCTCATCAGACGCATCCGCAACAAGTTCCGTGAGTGCGACCCCACCTTTGACGAGATCGAGAATTACGCGGCCTTCGGCTATCGCTGGAGACCGCCTGAGACCGATGGCTGAGTATCGCCGATGAGGAAGAGGGCGACGACGCTGCGGCCGACGACAGTGGGGAAGGGGATGCCGTGTTCGTCGACGGCACCGGCATCGGCTGGGGCGTCCTCAGTCGGCTCAACCAGCTCGGCTGCCGCAACGCCGTGGGCGTGGATTTCGGGTCCAGGGCCGACCGCACCGACGCCAGCGACGCCGCGGCGCGCTACGCCAACAAGCGGGCCGAGATGTGGGGCTTCATGAAGGAATGGCTGAAGGTGGGCAGCCTGCCCGACGATAACGATCTCAGCGCCGACCGGAAGGCCGTCGACTACGGATATGACGCCTCGGACGCCATCCTCCTGGAGCGCAAGGACGACATGCGGCGGCGCGGCCTTGCCTCGCCCGACGACGGCGACGCGCTGGCGCTCACCTTCGCCTATCCCGTCGCCAAGCGCGACTGGGCCGAGGAGCGCCGGTTCGAGGAAGGACTCCAGAGACTGAAGAGGTGGATCGTGTGATTCCGCGCGTGGCCGTGTGGGCGAGGGGTAGGGATTTGTCGATCCCTTCACTCCCGTCGCCGGCGCTCACTTTCACTCCGTTCCACCGATGTCCGGTCTTGGCACTTTTGCGACATAGCAAGGGGCGAGGCAGCACTACGTATCTCCGCACCCGTCCTCCTTGTAGCGCTCAATGAGTCGAAACACCCACATGAACAACACCTGTGCGTGCGCATCGCCAGCCCGAGACGCCT
>JAUTWX010000511.1 GCA_030838385.1 Acidobacteriaceae bacterium | reverse complement strand
CTATCCAGTTTGATTGACTTCAATTTCCTGACGCGGGCCTCCATAGGGCTCCCTGTGACCCGCTTTAATGAAGCTGTAGCAGGTCGGATAAGCAGTTGAAGGCATCCGGCGAAAGCTGCTTTCCACGCTAAGTTCCCCTGCCATCCTGTTTGCCGATCACGCAGCGCCATGCCGCAAGGCGCTCGTCCGGATGCTGCTTCATCCACTCGGTGAGTTGCGGCGCGCCCATCAGGCAGGACTGCATCGAGACGTCAGCGAAGTCCGAGGTGGTGACGGCTTGCTCGTGGCAATCTGCAGGAGAGGAGAGACTGCAGAGCACGGCGATGATCTTGATCACGACAAGAGAACCCCGTGGTTGCGATAGGCATTGGTGCCGCTAACCGTATGACTTACCGGTGCCTTGTCCTGCTGCTCGCTGACCGGATCAGCCGGCGGGAAGATGCTATCATATATTGCGCGGGCTTCTCGAATTAGGCGGACTCGCTCGCGCTCAGACTTTGGGATAAATCGGATAACCTTGCCCATATTCGCACCACACTTTAGTTAGACGCGATTAGCTGACGACCATCATTCCATCCTTCATTTAGGACCTCAGCGCCAACTTTGAAGCTCTGCAGCTGTAACGAAGGAGTAAAAAACTCGTGACTGGGCCGGGCGCCGGGCATCCCTAAGCGTTCTTTGATTACGTTGCGCCGTCCAATGGCCCGAGCATCGCGCGCTTCCTGAGTGGCCGCTCCAGGTTCCGCGGCGGAGGTGGCGGAGAGTTTGCCCCGGCGCCAGGCAAACCAGCATTATTTGTCCTTATCGGCTACGGATTTGCGCAGAACTCGACTGGCACGTTCTGGATTGACCTTTGCGTGCGGCAGTTGACCGCCGAATCGCTTCCGGTTGAAAGACACGGCGCCAGAGCCCGCGACAATTTCGACGTCTTCGAGCTGCAACGGCTTGCCGCGCGCGGACAGCAAAGTGGGATATTCGATTTGCCGTCCGCTGCTGCGATCCTTGAAAACCACCTGCGGCCCCGCGGGCTCCGCAAGCCAATCATCGCCCCACTTTTTAAGAGCCAGGTAGGTCGGGAAAAAATCGCGACCCTTCTTCGTCAACATATATTCGTAACGCCCGCCATGCTCCGGCAACGGCACGCGCGTCATCATGCCGAGATCAACGAACTTCTTCAGCCGCGCGCTGAGAATGTTCGGCGCAACGCCAAGATAGTATTGAAACTCGTCGAACCGCCTGGTGCCATAATAGGCTTCCCGCAGCAGCAGGATCGACCAGCGGTCGCCGACCACCTCCATGGCACGGGCGATGGAGCATTCCTTGTTGGAGGAACGGGAGCGCTTCACGGTGTGTCTCGCAGTCTCTTACCCTCGGTGATTCCCGATCGCTTATAGCAGGAGAGCCGTGCTGTCCGCCTGCCCCCTTTTCGATCGGGCAATCGTTTGAGAGTGGCGCCGCGGTTAGGCCGCCTGACCCGCCGGCTCCCGTGGCTTGACCGTAGCCTCAGGCTCCAGCACGCGACGGTGCGTAACGAGGACCCCCGTCTCGGAAAGCCTCTGTAGCTCCGCCTCGCTCACGCCCAGTTCGCGAAACACCTCCCTGTTGTGTTCGCCCTGGAAAGCCGGTGTGCCGATCGGCGTCAGGTCATCGCTGGAAAACCGCCAAGGGCGCCCCGGCAATTTGTATTCGCCGCCGCTGCGATCCGGAACAAGCTGGACCGCACCCCAATAGTCGCTCCAATCCGACTTCGTCAGTTCCTTGATCGAGCGGATTTCGCCCATCGCGATCTTGGCCTCGTCGAATTGCGCGTCGAGCGTCGCCATATCCGGGAATGTCAGCATCCAGGACTGGGTGATTTCGTGCAACGCGCCGAAATTCAATCGCCGCGCCGCAGCGCTCGAAAACCGCGGGTCGTCCATCAGATCCACGCGCCGCATTGCGCGCAGCCAGGACGGAAACGTCCGGCTGCCGATAATGCTGGTGGCGACGGTGAAATGCTCACCCTGCGGACCCGTGAAGAAGGAGCAATCGGTGGCGCCGAGCACTGCAGGCTCTGCACCGATGTCCTCATCCGACAGATCGACATGCGCGCGTTCATTGACCGCGAGCAAGGTCGCTGCCATCGCCACGTCAATATACTGGCCCTGGCGGGTTGTCTGCCGACTGTGGAGTGCCGCGAGGATGGCGATCACCGCCTGCAATCCAGCATAGACGTCGGCATGCGACAGACTGTCGGTGCGCGGCTCTATCAAGGCCTCGCCATAGTGCCGAACGCTGTTCTCGGTAAAGCCGGCTTCGGCTTGTACCGTCGGAGCGTACGCCATCCGGCTGCGCCAGGGGCCGCCCTGGCCGTAACCGGTGATCGAAGCATAGATTAGCCGCGGATTGCGCTTCGACAGGGTCGCGTAATCAAGACCGAAGAAGCCTAGCGTCCCGGCACGAAAATTCTCCACCACTATATCGGCGGTATCGCAGAGCTTCAGCGCCAGATCATAGGCACCGGGAACGTTCAGATTGATGCTGACGTTGCGTTTTCCCGCGTTCTGCTGCGCATAATAGCCCGACATGCCATCGGTGGATGGAAACGCAAAGCGCGACACGTCCGGGCTTGGCGGTTCCACCTTGATGACCTCGGCGCCGAGATCCTGCAAGGTCCGCGCACACAACGGGCCTGCGAGCACGCGGGAAAAGTCGACGACGCGAATTCCGCTGAGAGGACCAGCCATGATCAGCGCCCCGCGAACTTGGCGAGACCGGGACCGTTCTTGCGGAAC
>JAUTWX010000481.1 GCA_030838385.1 Acidobacteriaceae bacterium | reverse complement strand
GGTGCCCTGGGAGACTACGTAGTCGATGGTGGCGCCTTTGGCGACGGCGCTGGACCACTGGGTGTCGATGTCGGCCTCGCCTTCGTCGCCGGTGATGCCGGGGTTGGTTCCGTTGATGATGATGTTGAGGTATTGCGTGCCGGTGGACGTGTCGGTGTTGCCGAGCGGGAGGTTGAAGAGCTTGCGGAAGTTGACGAAGTCGGCGGGATTGATGTCGGACTGGCCTACGATGGCGATGGTCTGGCCGGTGCCGTCGATGGGAGTGGCGGCGTTCCAGAGCGGGAGGACGTTGTAGATGGCGGCGAAGTCGTAAGGGGTGACGCCGTAGAAGGTTTGGCCGTCGTTGATGGTTAAGGAGGGCTCTGCGCCTTGGGTTTGGTCGGGCTGAGTTTGGGCTTGCAGCCGCGTGGTGCGGTTGGTGACCGAATCGTGGCGGAAATTGCCTAGCCTGTGGCTTGCGGCGCGGCGGGGGAAGTTGTTGAGCGAGGCAATGCCGGCGACGACCGGGGCGAGGGCGGCGGGGACGGCGGGGTCGGAGGCGTTGGCGAAGTGCTGCCGGCCCTGAACGGCGTAGCGGTGCATGCTGGTGCGGAAGGCAGCGCGGACCGTGCCGGCGGTGCCGCTGAATTCGACGAAGGTGCGGGCGGAGTTGACCTGGATGCCAGTGAAGTTGTGGTTCGCGAGCCAGGTGGTGACGGTGGAGAGGTCGCGGTCGGAGGGGCCGAAGGTGGCGCCGAAGGTCTCGGGCGTGAGCCACTGGTGCCAGGTGAAGGAGGTCTTGTCCTGCTGGTTGTCGATGAGTTGCTGGAGGGTTGATTCCTGCTCGGGGCTGCGCTGGAGGATGAGGACGATGCGGCTGAGGGGGGTGGCGTCGGCGAGGGTGCCCTGGTCGAACTCGGGGCGGGCGAGGGGGTGGGTGTTGCCGGAGAGGGTGGTGACGCGGGCGTCGTCGACGGCCTGGAGGATGCGGGAGCGCGGGGCGGGTAGCTGTGATTGCGAGGACGCCGGAGGGGAGGTGGCGAGGAGGAGAACGATAGTGGTCAGGGCAGGCAGCAGAGTTGCAGAGATCCGAGGCATTGGTTCGATTCCTGCTGCTCAAGAAAAAAACGAGATGTTCTTAGCAGGCAAATTGACGCATTACAGCAGGCACGATTCTTTCGTGGCCGCGGAGGTGCGTCAAGAAGAGTTATGCGGATCAGTGTGGGAGCTGTTCGCTTAAGGGAAAAAGGCGCTTAAGGAAAAGGCCACGCAATTGCTGCGCGGCCTGATCCAAGGAGAAGGAAGGTAATTACGGCTATGGGACGGTGACCGTAACCTGCGAGCTGTGAACCAGGGTCCCGGAGGCGGCGGTGATGGTGAAGGTGTAAGTGCCGGATTTGGCGTTGGTCGTGCTGCCGGTGCCGCCTGAGGGACTGCCTCCGGTTGTCGAGGTGTTGCCACCGCAGCCGACAGCCGTAAGGACGGCTGCCGAGAGGACCACAGCGAGTAATCCTGCCCAGCGGCGGCGGCGTGGGATCGTGAGCAGAAGCATGCAGGCCAGCGTGGCGCCGGAGCCGGCGGCGTACCAGGGAGTCCTGCCGGAGGGATGGTGCTGGAGGGGAGCGAGTCCGGGTTGGATCAACTGTGCGGTGGTGGACTGGGAGGCCTTGACGATGAACGAGGTCGTAACGCCGGTGGCCGAGGTGATGTTGACCGAGGTGACCGAGAACGAGGGAGTGAAGGAGCCTAGGTTGTTGTTGACCGCCGTCATGGTGACCGCGCCGGTGAATCCGTTGACCGAGGTGATGGTGAAGGCTACGCCGGTGGAAGTCGCGCCGGAGGCCACGGTGACACTTCCGGTGCAGGGTGTGATGGAAAAATCTTTCTGGGTGGCTGAGACGAAGTCGACGGAAGCAAAGGTAGGTTGGGCATTGCCGACGGCGGCGGCGAGAAGTGTGCCCTTGGAGCCGGCGTAGTTGGCGTCGCCGGAGTAGACGGCGCTGATGGTGTGGCCGCCAGAGGAGATCGTGGCCGTGCTGAGCCCGAAGGTCAGGGTCGCAACGCCGCTGGGCAGGGGCTGGGGCGTGCCCACGGGTTTGTTATCGACTAAGAACTGAACCGTTCCGGTCGGCGTGGTGCCTGTGATGGAACCGGCGATCGTGACGGTCAGCGGGAGCGTGGTGGCGTTGACGGCACAGAGTTGACTGGTGGTCGTGACCGTCGTGGTGGTGAGGCTGGCCCCGATGGTGCTGCCGGTTCCCGTCGGTGTCGCGCTGGCCCAGTTGTTGACCAGCATATTGACATCGAGGGTACCGAGACCGGTGGCTAGATCGTAGCCCGTGCCGGCGTTATAGCCGATGGAGCCGCCGCTGGGGCAGTTGGGCGTTCCTTGCGAGCAGACCACAGAGTTGTTGCCGGCGATGATGTCGTGAAAGACGCTCGAGGCGGTTGGACCATTGGCCAGGCCGTACAGGGTCGGCCCGATGTTGCCGAGAGCGCCGGTGCCGAGGTGCTGTTCGACCAAGGCGAGAATGCCGGCGAGGGATGGCGCAACGAACGAGGTTCCGCCGAAGACATTGGCCTGACCGTTCGAGGCGAGGAAACCGTTGGTGCAGGACCCCTGGCTGCAGACGACGTATCCATCGTGTTGCGCGGCGGCGTTGAGCGAAATGTCGGGGAGGTCACGCGAAGAGTCGTTGGGGACGCCGAGGCCTGTCTGCCATGCGGGTTTGGAGAAGAAGCCGCTGGCACCACCGCCGCCGGAGCCTCCGGCATCCAGACCGCCAGTGGCGGTGGTTTCATTCCAGGGCTGTTCGGGGATGTAGGTTTTGGCTGAACTGTTGTTCGTCGCGTTGCTGGTGTTCCAGTAGGTCGATGCATTGCTGACGTCGCCGCTGAACATGGTGCCGCCAGCCGAAGTGACGAAGGGGGAGCTGGAGGGAAAGTCGACAGTAAGGCCCTCCGAAGCGATGCCTGACGTGTCGCAGTCGGTGGCGCCGTCGTCACCGGAGGAACTCATCACGGTGATGCCCTTGGCATTCGCCATCTGGAGCAGTTGATTGTAGGTGGAAAGAAAGCTGGCGCCGAATCCGCTCTCGCATCCGCCGTAGCTGATGGTGATGATGGGCGCGAGAGTGGGGCTGGCGTCGATCGCGAAGGTCAGGGACTTAGCTAAAACGTCGCTACCATAGACGTACTCGATGGTGGCCCCGGGGGCGGAAGCTCCGGACCACTCCACATCAAGGTGCGCCTCATCAATATCCGCTGTTGAAATGCCTGGGTCAGTGGTGCCAGCTAACTGGAGCTTCAGATTGATGGCAGGGAGACCGGCGGCGGTACGAAAAGCAGTGAGGTTCGCGTCGGGCAGCACGTTGCCCTGGGTGAGATCGGTCTGCCCCATCACGGCAATCGTGATGCCGGCGCCAGTGAGATTGCTGGAAGACGGCGGGTAGTCATAGATGGTGTACAGGTCGCCCGGGGCGATGTAGTGGCTGGTGACCCCACCGACGGTCGTAGTGAAGCCGGGTTGCACCGAATCATTCGTGACGCTATGCGCGCGCGAGCGGGGCTTCAGCTTGAAGTCGTTGAGGCCGGTGACGGCAAGCGTGACGTTGGCAATGGCTGACGGCATGGTGGGATCGGTGAGATTGGCGATGTGCTGCTCGCCGTTGAGCGACACGTTGTGGATGGTGGTGCCGAAGGCCTGCTGCGCCTGCGCGACCGTGCCGCTGAAGGTGATGAAGGTGGAGCTCTTCGCGACGCTGGTGATAGTAAAGCCCTGGCTGGTGAGCCAGGCGGAGACGTTCGCGAGATCGCTGCTGCTGAGGCCGAAGCGCGCGCCGAACTGCTCGGACGTAAGCCACTGGTGATAGCTGGGCGAGCTGGGATCGAGCTGCGCGGCCAGGAGTTGGTTGAGGTCGGCCTGCTGGGCCGGGGTCATGCTGAAACGCACAGAGAGCGAGTCGAGCTTGAGGTTCGCAGGCGCGAGGCCAAGGTCGGTCGAGTTCCTCGCATGAGCGCCGATGGTGCCCGGCAGGGCGACCCGGCTGCCGTTGTTGACGGCGCCGGCGATGCGGTTTTGCACGGGGACCTGAGCGGCCTGGGCGGATGGGCGGAACGCCGTAACGAGGAGGGCTGTGGGGAGTACAAGAGAAGAGACAAGACGGCTGCGCATGGATAGTTTCTACCTTACTACCGGGGAGTCCGAGTTATGTCGTTACGTGCGGCTGTTGATCGTCACGCGAGGAGTCACACTGGTCTGAGTGAACCAGGGAGAGAGAGATTAAGGTACTTGGTTAGACAGACGACGAGGAGAAATGTTGCGCCTACATCTGGAAAGAGATTGTTTGCCGAACTCTTGATTTTTTTGGCACGATACCTCGATGCATCTGCATGACAAAGCTGAAATGCCTGTCTTATAGGCACTTATTGGCCCAGTGTAACCAGGTCCTTCATTAGAGGTTCAACATAAAGTGAATGAGACCGCGTGACGCATGAGCCATGGAACGCACGTGCGCCGGCGATCCTGCGAAGGAATCGGGAAGAGAGGCTGGCCGGGCGGCATTGTCTATAACAACTATAGGCTGTATTTTCCTGCCTTGATGATGTGCCGGGCAACCTGGCGTCGCAGACGGATGGTGTCGGCCGAGTCGTGCTTGGACAGGCGGCGAAGGATCGTGAGCTGCGTCCTTAACATATCTCCTTCGGCGACAGCCGCGATGACCTTGCGGGCAGAGATCTCGATGGTAGATATGGCCTTGTCGGCGTAGAGGCGCGCCATGGCGACGGGAATCGCCGAAGCTTCACTGCTCTGCCCTGCCGCTAAATTTCCCGCCGCGATCTTCTCCGCGCGCAGGATTGCGGACTCCATGGCGAAGACCTCGATGATCATGTCGGCGATGGCGCCCATAACCTCCTGCTCGTCAGCGATCTGCTGCATGTATTTCTGCGTTGCAGTGCCGGCGACGAATAGCGTCAGTTTCTTCGCATTGGCGAGCAGGTTCTGCTCATCAGCGAGCGGGCCTTCGCGATCGATCTTCTCGCTGGGGCCAGACATCACCTCGTCCATCAGCTTCTTGATCGCAGGCATCAGGGCGAGCTTGCCACTCATCGCGGACTTCATCAGCCAGCCGGTGATGATGAGGCGGTTGATCTCGTTGGTGCCTTCGAAGATGCGATTGATGCGGGCGTCGCGGTAAGCGCGCTCGGCGGGATACTCTTCGACAAACCCGTAGCCGCCATAGATCTGGACAGTTTCGTCCACCACGTAGTCAATCATCTCCGAGCCCCAGACTTTG
>JAUTWX010000461.1 GCA_030838385.1 Acidobacteriaceae bacterium | reverse complement strand
CGTGCCGACGACCAAGCTGAAGAAGGCCGGTAAAACCACCAAGCGTGGAACCAAGGTCCACTTCATTCCCGACCCGACCATCTTCACCGTCAGCGAATACAACTACGACACCCTGGCGAACCGTCTGCGCGAACTGGCGTTCCTGAACAAGGGATTGCTGATCACTCTCACCGACGAGCGCACAACGGATTCGAAGACGGGCGAATCGAAGCACCAGGATTTCAAGTACACCGGCGGCATCGCGGAGTTCATCAAGCACCTGAACCGCGGCAAGAGCGTGTTGCACGACAAGCCGATTTACATGGAGGCGGAGCGCGATGGCGTTGCGATGGAAATCGCGCTGCAATATAACGACGCGTACTCCGAGACGGTATTCAGTTTCGCGAACAATATCAATACCGTCGACGGCGGTACGCACCTCCAGGGATTCCGCTCCTCTCTCACTCGCACGATCAATTACGCCGGACAGCAGTTGGGACTGTTCAAGGACGTGAAAGAAAACCTGAGCGGCGACGATGTGCGCGAAGGACTGGTTGCGGTCATCAGCGTGAAGCTCTCGCAGCCGCAATTTGAAGGACAGACCAAGGGCAAGCTCAATTCCGATATCGCCGGCACGGTGCAGGCCTTCGTGAACGAGCGGCTTGGGGCCTTCTTCGAACAGAACCCGCCGGTAGCACGCAAGATCATCAACAAGGCGATTGAAGCGTCACGCGCCCGCGAGGCGGCCCGTAAGGCCCGCGATCTTACGCGGCGCAAAGGCGCGCTGGATGGCGGCGGATTGCCGGGCAAACTCGCCGACTGTTCCGAACGCCAGCCCGATCGTTGCGAAGTGTATCTCGTCGAGGGTGAGAGCGCAGGCGGCACGGCGAAGCAGGGACGCGATCGGCGCTTCCAGGCGATCCTGCCGCTCAAGGGAAAGATTCTTAACGTCGAAAAAGCACGCTATGACAAGATGCTGGGGCACGAGGAAATCCGGGCGATGATTACCGCGCTCGGCACCGGTATCGGCAAAGACGATTTCGATATCGCGAAACTGCGCTACGGCAAAGTCATCCTGATGACGGACGCCGACGTGGACGGATCGCACATCCGTACCCTGCTGCTGACGTTCTTCTTCCGTCACATGCAGGAGCTGATCAAGCGCGGCAATGTGTTTATCGCGCAGCCGCCGTTGTATCGCATCAAGAAGGGCAAGTTCGAACAGTACATTAAGGACGATCGTGAGTTCGTGAAGGTAATGGTGAAGCGCGCATCCGATGGCATGGTGATCCGTTACGGTGCAGAAGGCGCGCACAAGCAGCTTGAGGGCGCCGCACTGACCCGGTTCATGAGTCAGCTCAACGACTACCTCGGCTTCTTCGAGAAGGTTGACAAGCGCATTCGCAATGAAGAGGTCACCTCACTGCTGGCGAAGCTCGAGCTGATTCGCCGCGGAGATTTTGAATCCGCGGACAGCAAGGCGCCGGCCAAGCTGGCACAGTTGCATAAGGCGCTCACCGCGATGAAGAAGAACTACCAGTTCAAGGATGTCACCGATCCTGTCCTCGAGGAAGAGCACCAGACCTGGTCTGTTTCCTTCACCGATGCGCAGGGTGCGTTGCGCAGAATCGACTGGGCGCTGGCTTCCGCGCCGGAGTATCGCCAGATGATGGCGAAGCATGCGCAGATCAAGGACGAGCTTGAGCCGCCGTTCCTCATCGAATACGCCGCCAAGGGCAAGGCGGCAGCGGAGGAGACGGTCGAAGAAATCGTGGCGCAGGACGGCTCCGACACCGAGACCGGAGAAGCGCTTACCGCGAAGGCCGCACGCAAGGCGCCGCGCGGTCCGCAGGAGCCGGTCGAAAAGAAGACCGCGCGCGATCTGTTCGAGTACGTGATCGAGCAGGGCCGCCGCGATTACCAGGTGCAGCGCTACAAGGGACTCGGCGAGATGACGGCTCCGCAATTGTGGGAGACGACGATGGATCCGGATCGGCGCACGCTGCTCTCCGTAAGGCTTGAAGACCTGGCCGCTACGGAGGAGATCTTCACCACACTGATGGGTGAAGACGTGGACGCGCGCCGCAAGTTCATCGAAGAGAATGCGCTCGACGTGAAGAACCTGGACATTTAAGTCCGCTCAACTTTGTTCCTCATCAAGCGGCTGCTGCGCGTCCCGCAGCGGCCCCTTCTCTTTGTGCAAGGCTCAAAATAGCGCTTGCCATTCCCTTCTGGCCAAGCGCATTCTCCTGCTGGGTTCTCATGCACGCCCGTGACCCCTTCTTCCCCGACTCGCGAGCGCACGCAGCCGATCCCCTTCCTCACTCCCCGAGAGAAACCGCTGGTCAGGAGATTACTCATGCGTTTTCGTTATTGCTCCATCGTCGCGATCGTCATGCTGGTTGTTGCCGGTACGGCGCTCGCTGAAAGCCCCTGGGCGGGCAAATGGAAAATGGACCCGTCCCAGAGCAAGCTCACCGGAGATACCATCCGCTTTGCCTCAGGCACAGGTGGCGAAATGATGTACACCGGCGAGGGGCATACCACGAAGTTCAAGCTCGATGGGACTCCCGTCAAAACCTGGTCCGGCGCGGAAGTGAGCTGGAAGAAGATTGACGACAACACGTATGAGAGCCAGGCGAAGCAGAACGGTGTGTCGCTCGGAACAAATACGTGGACGCTTGCGCCGGATGGCAAGAGCCTGAAGGTAGAGAGCAAGGGTACCAATCCCGATGGCTCGAGCTTTGACAACAGCTCGGACTACACGCGCGTCAGTGGTACGCATGGTCTTATGGGAAGCTGGAAGAGCACCAAGACCAATATCAATGAAGAGCAGACCTACGACATCGCAGAGAAAGGCCCCAATGAGCTCACCTGGAATATCCCTGCGATCAAAGGCGTAGTCGACGTGCCACTCGACGGTAAGGACAGCGCGCCGGTTGGACCAACAGTTCCCAAGGGCCTCACCATCTCGCTGGTTCGCACCTCACCTCATACACTCAAAATGGTAGAGAAGATCAACGGTGAGCCGATCTATCACAGCACGATGACCCTGTCGGCGGACGGGAAAAAGTTCACGGACGTAGGAACTCCCGCAAAGACCAACGAACCGATGACCACAGTCTGGATCAAGCAGTAGGAGCACCAAATGCTGGCCCGGGCGGCGAGCAGACTCGCTGCCCGGCCGCTTTTCAGCCCATCCATTTTTCAGACAAGCCTCGGGTGCAGCTTGTGGAAGGCTGTCGCCTCCTGATAGGCGCGCGCGAAGGCGCAGAGCTTCGCATCCTGATACAAGCCGCCGAGAAACGTGAGACTCACTGGCGTGCCGGGGCCGCCAATCGAATCGTCCTCGCCGCTGTCCACCTTCGGCGGCACGGGCGCATCACTGCCGCGAATGCCGTTCGGCACAATGACCGCAGGATGCCCGGTAAGGTTCGTCGCCACCAGTTGATCGCCGCCGCTCGGCGTGACGATGACGTCGACCTCACGAAAGAGCGCGGCCATCTGCTGGGTGGCGAGCGTGCGTGCGCGATTCGCCTGAATGTACTCGACCGCCGGATAGAAGCGCGAGACCCGGAAGAGATTCGGCCAATCATCGGCGCTCTGCTCGGTCAGCAGACGATCGCGCCCGCTCATGGTCAGGTCGTCGAAGGCGGCCGCGGCTTCTGCGGTCAGCAGCGGTGACATATCTTCATAGGGCAGCTTGGGCAGCGCGACGGGTTTGAGTTCGACGCCCATCGCGCGCAGCTTGTCGAGCGCAGCCAGGTCGTAGCGGCGGTCATATTCGCGACGGGCACGCGCGGCTGCGCCATCGCGCTCCTTGGCCAGCCTTTTCTTTGTCTCGAGTTCCGTCTCCGAGACCGGCGGCTTCGCCGTTTCTTGCGGATGACCCGACTCGAACGCATCCTTCAGGTAGCCGACGCGCAGTGTGCGCCAGTCGAAGTCGGCGTCCCATGCAAAGGCGGCATCGCGGGTTGTCAGGTCCTTTCCGTCCGGACCGTGGATCGCGTCCATCACGATGGCGCAATCCTCCGCCGCGCGGCAGAGCGGACCGAGTTTGTCCATCGTCCAGCTCAACGCCATGGCGCCGGTGCGCGGAACAAATCCGAAGGTGGGCCGCAGACCAGTGGCGCCGCAGCGTGTGGCGGGCGACGAGATCGATCCCAGCGTCTCCGAGCCAATCGCAAATGCAACGCAGCCTGCCGCCACCGATGAGGCCGACCCGGCGGACGAACCGCTGGAGCCTTGCTCCGCGTTCCACGGATTGCGTGTGCGCCCGCCAAACCACTTGTCCCCCATTGCCAGTGCGCCCAGCGCGGTCTTCGCGACCAGCACAGCGCCTGCCGCATCCAGCCGCTTCACGACTGTCGCATCTTCGTCGAAGATCTGATGCTCAAACCCGCCCGCGCCCCATGTGGTGGGATAGCCCTTCACGGCAAGCAGATCCTTTGCGCCCCAGGGCAGACCGTGCAGCGGCCCGCGATATTTCCCTGCTGCAATCTCACGATCCGCCTCGCGTGCCTGCGTCATCGCACGCTCCTCGGTCAGGGTGACGACAAAGTGCAGCATGGGATCGTAGCGCTTCAGCCGCGCCAGATACATTTCGGTCAGCGCGGTGGAAGAGACCTTCTTGCGGTGAACGTATTCCGCAAGCTCGCGCGCAGAGAGGAAGGCCAGCTCTTCGAGATTCGATGGAGCTCGCGAAATGGCGGGCGCCTTGCTCACGCGCATCGGGTGGCGCTCGGTGCTCACCGTCGCGCCTGGCGGCGATGGATCCCCGGCAGGCATCGGGTTAAAGACATACGCCGGCGCGACATGGTTTGGAATGTGCAGCGCGCGGATCGCGTCGTACGATTTGCCCTGCTGCGTCAGGCCGCCGAGCATCATCGCGCGCTGTTCCGCGGTGAGTGGCACGCCGGCGAGGGCGGCTGCGGCCTCGATCATCTCGTTCGTGATGGGCTGCGGATTCTTCGACGACTCACTTCCCTGCTGCTCCGCCTGCGCGGCCAACGTGTAGAGAGCGCCCGGCAGCAGCGTGCCGGCGAGGCCTGCAGCGGAGCAGACGGCGAGAAAATGGCGGCGATCGAGTGGCATGTTGCTCCCATTCAATGACGATCCCGGATGGTAGCATTCGCGCATGGCGCTGCTTGAGGTCGAGGCAATCTCGAAGAGCTATCCCTCCTCGTCGGGGGCGGTGCTGGTGGTGGACCAAGTGTCGTTCACGATTGCACGCGGCGAGACGCTTGGCGTCGTCGGCGAATCAGGGTCGGGCAAGAGCACAGTAGCGCGCATGGTGCTGGGACTGATCGAGCCGACCGCGGGCGATGTGCGGTTTGATGGCGCAGTTGTCGCTAAGGCGCGCGGGGCGCGGCTGCGCTGGATGCGGCGGCGCATGCAGCCGGTCTTTCAGGATCCCTATGCGGCGCTCAACCCGCGCATGCGCGTGGAACAGATTCTCTGCGAACCATTTCTCATCCATTCCGCGCTCGCCGGCAGCGAGGCCCACCTGCCACGCGGACGCAAGGCGCAGCGCGAGCGCGTCGGCGAGTTGTTGAAGAGCGTCGGGCTGGACGCCTCCGCGCTGCCCCGCTATCCGCATGAGTTCTCTGGCGGACAGCGGCAGCGCATCAACATTGCGCGTGCGCTTGCGCTGCGACCTGAGCTGCTGGTGCTGGACGAGCCGGTTTCAGCGCTCGACGTCAGCGTGGGCGCGCAGATCGTGAACCTGCTGCGCACGCTGCAGCGCGAGCACGGGATGGCTTATCTGTTTATCACGCATTCCATGCCATTGGTTCGCTACCTGGCGGATCGCATCGTCGTGATGCAGCACGGCAAAGTCGTCGAAGAGGGCGAAGCGGACGCACTGTGCCGCGCGCCTCGCGAGCCGTACACGCAGGCACTGATCGCAGCCACGCCGCAGCTACCGGCATAGCTTATGCGAGCGCCAGCGGGATCGCGGCCTCCCATCGCCCCTGCGCTTTCAGAATCAGCTCGACAACCTCGCGCGCGGCGCCCTCGCCACCGCGCCGCTCGGTAACGTAGTGGCTGATCGCCTTCAGCTCCGGCGCTGCATTGGCTACCGCGATCGCGAAGCCGGCGCGCCGGCTCACCGGCATGTCGGGAAGATCGTCGCCCAGATATGCGGCCTCTTCGTCGGTGACGCCGGCCTTCTGCAGACACTCTTCGTACGCGTGGGCCTTCGTCGCTTGACCCAGATACACGTAATCTACCTCGCATTCGCGCGCGCGCTGCGCCACCGCGGGCGACCTGCGGCCGGTGATGAAGCCGGTCCGAATTCCCATGGTGTGAGCGAGCTTGAGCGCGAGGCCATCGTGCGGATCGAAGATCTTCATCTCCGCAACACCGCCATCGTTCGGCAACGAAATAAGGCACACGCCGCCCGAAAGGGTGCCATCAATATCCATAAGCAGTAGGCGGATGCGCTTGGCGCGAGTCAGAACGTCCGGTGTCGGTTCAGCCATGAAGCGATTGTAGATGCAGGCCGCACGGGCGATGGCGCTTGCGGCGCGTGCATCTGGATTCGCTTCCTTCGGTCGCTCTCGTTCGGCGTCGTGATCCCTAGCGCGAATGTCCCACGTGGCTGTGGTCGTGCGCTTCTTCGACCACTTCGACACAACCATGGGCCTCGCCGCACGCCGCGTGTTCGAACTGCACCGTGGTGTGATAAATGCCGTAGCGGCTCAGCAGGTGCTCGCGGATATCGCCCAGAATGCGGGTGCTTTCCGAGGGCGGAATGTCATCGATAGTGACGTGCGTCGCCAACGCGCGTGTCTGCGAGCCAAGACTCCACACGTGCAGATCGTGCACGTCGAGGACGCCGTCGATGGTCGCGAGCGAGTTGCGGATATCCGGCACGGAGAGCCCGCGCGGCGTGCCCTCCAAAAGGATGTTCAGCGTCTCACGCACGATGGAGAGGGAGCTCCACAGGATGAGCGCGGCGATCAGCAGCGAGAGCACGGGATCGATCCAGTTGAGGCGCGTGAACAGGATCGCGGCACCGCCGACGATGACGGCAGCCGTCGAGAGCGTGTCGCCCAGCATGTGGATGAAGGTGGATCGAATGTTGATGTCGCGGCTGCCGCTGAAGAGGAAGGCGGCAATGACGCCGTTCATCACTACGCCCGCAGCGGCCACAATCATCATGAGCCGCGGCTGCACCGCGACCGGGCTGCTGAGGCGGTGCACTGCCTCGATCGCGATGCCGACTGCGATGACGATCAGGGTCAGCGCATTGATGAACGCCGCCAGCACGCCGGCTCGCTGGTAGCCGAAGGTTTTGGCATCGGAGGCAGGGCGTCCCTGAAAGTACACCGCCACGAAGGAGAGCAGCAGAGCCAACGCATCCGAGACGTTATGGCCGGCCTCCGAGATGAGCGCCAGCGAATGCGCGCGCAGGCCGGCAAGGAAGGTGACCAGCACGTAGACGAGCGTGGCCGCCAGCGACAGGCGCAGGATGCGCTGCGTGCGAGGGGTCTGTGCTCCGTGAACGTGCATAGGAATATTGTAATTTGCGGCGCCCGGCAACCTCCATGGCACGAAAGAGGTTGATGGATGCAGATGGCGCGCGCATGTACGGCCTATTTGCGACGCTTCTCCCCGGGAACCAGCGACTTACTCCAAGATTGTTCTCGCCCGCGACATATTTCCCGTGATACGGTTGCTCACTTTCCCTCCTCCCGGCGGCACTGAATCACGTACACTCAGCAGCCCCAACTGAAATCTGCGCCATTTTTTTGACTTCCATCGCAGTTGAGGACGGGCTTCCCCGGGACCAAATAAAAGGGCCTGAAATTGTCCCCAAGCTTGCGAGGAGAAGTCCCATGGCAGCCGATACCGCTGTAGCCGTTCAAGTTTCTACCCCGGCACCTCTCCGGCGCTTCTCATGGCCACAACCGAAGGCCCTGCTCTTTGTGTTCATCGCGCTGATGTACGCATATGTTCTCTGGCATAACGAGAGCTTTCTCTTCAACTCCAAGGACCCGGAATGGGCGCACATCGGGTCGTTCAAGTGGTTTCTGTTGCCCCATGGCCTCGCCGCCGCGTGCGCGCTCTTCCTTGGGCCGCTGCAATTTTCCGATCGCCTGCGCAAGCGTTTTGCCAAGGTGCATCGCGTGATGGGACGCTTCTATGTTGCCGGCGTTCTGGTCGGCGCTCCACTCGGCATCTACATCCAGCATTTCGAGGAGCACATGGGCCGCTCGCGCTCCTTCACCCTCGCGGCGGCCGCGGACGCAGCGGTGTGGATATTCTGCACCCTGGTGGCTTTGACGTTCATTCTCAAGCGAAATGTGCAGCTGCATCGCCAGTGGATGACGCGCAGCTTTGCCTGCGCCATCATCTTTCTCGAAGTACGCGTGGTGCAGGGCGTCTTCCATTTGGATGAACGGTTTACGGAGATCATCGTCTGGGGTTGTGTCGTCGCGGCTGTTCCGCTGGCGGACCTTATTCTGCAAGCGCCGGAACTCTTCCGCACACACGCGACCTCCGCTAAGCTTCGCCGACCCGCGCCGCAGACCGTTTGAACGAGAGCCGAAGGCGCTGACGGCTGCCGGGTCGGCCACTGGAGCGCCTTCCACGAAGCTCACAATGGAACTCCCAAAGCGGACCACTCCCGCCCGACCCGTCATGTGCCGCCGCCTGAAATGAGTTAGACTCCACGCATTGGGATGGACCAAACCCTCGAGAACCTCATTCGCCTGCAGCAGCTCGACGGAGAGATCCGGCAGCTCCGCACCTCGCTCGAGACGACACCTCGCCGCATCCGCGGTATCGAGAGTGAACTGGCCGCGCACGCCAAAACCATCAGCGAGCTCGAGCAGCGGCAGCGCGACGAAGAAGCCCGACGACGCCGCGATGACAGCGACCTGAAAGATCAGCAAGCGAAGATCGCGAAATCGCGCCAGCAGCTCAATACGGTGCAGAACCAGACACAAGCCACCGCGCTGGAGCACCAGATCAGTTTCGCGGAACAGGAGATTCTCCGCATTGAAGACGGCGAGCTGGAAAGCATGGAGCGCTCCGACATCATCGACCGTGATCTGCTCGCCGCGCGCCAGCAGCATGCCAGCCACGCGGCGTATCTCGAGAGCGAAAAGGCCGCAGCCGCGCGCAGCACGCTGCTGGAGCAGGCCGACCTCGCCAAGTGGCAGGCTGAGCGAGCCGCGCTTCGTCCCCAGATCAGTGAGCAATTCGGCGAAGACCGGCTCGATGAATACGATCGCATCGCCGCCGCGCGCGGCACCGCGCTGGCCCGTGCGCGCGATCAGCGCTGCACCGGATGCCAGATGGGTCTGCGGCCACAGTTGTGGAACCAGTTGCGCGATGGGCAGTCGCAGAAATGCGAAAGCTGCGGACGCATCCTCTACGTGGACAAGCGTCGCGAGCCGCAAATAGAGACCGGCCGGCCCGGTGGTGCCAGCGGCACACCAAACGCCCACACCGCATGAACCGTATTTGTGTCGATATGGACGAGGTGCTGGCCGACGCCCTCGGTAAGCTCATCCGCCTCTACAACACGGAATTTTCTGAGGACCTCACCGTCGACGATATGTGGGGCAGGTGGATGGTGAATGTGCTCCCCCCCAGCCGCCAGGACCGGCTGATGGCCTATCTCCAGGAAGAGGACTTCTTCGAAGATCTCGACGTGATGCCGGACAGTCAGCGCGTCCTCGAGCGGCTCTCCCGCCGCTACGAGATCTTCATCGCCACCGCGGCCATGGAGTTTCCCCGCTCCTTCGGCCCGAAGTTCCGCTGGCTGGAACGGCACTTTCCCTTTCTCGCGCCCACTCACTTCGTCTTCTGCGGAGACAAGAGCATCCTGCACGCCGACTACCTCATCGATGACATGCCGCGCCACTTCCAGCGCTTCGCCGGCCAGGGCGTGCTCTTCACCGCTGCTCACAACGCGAACATGGCCGCGCCGGTGCGCGTGAACAACTGGCTGGAAGTCGAAGACCTGTTTTTTCCCGGTTGACTGTCTACGCCTTCTGCACCGGCGGGCCATTCACTACCACCCGCACTGCCGGCACCGGCGCCGACGGCCGCACCGCTCCCTGCTTCGCCGTACCGCGCACCATCGGTGCGCCGAGCGGGCGCAGATTGTAAGCAGGCTGCGCTACGGATGGCTGGTGCATGGTGACGATGATGGCGGTCGATGGCGTCTTGCCGGCGCAGCGGTAGCTGTGCGGCGTGCTCGCGTCGAAGTACACGCCGTCGCCCGGGTTCAGCACTTGCAGGCTATCGCCGTGCCGCACCTCCAGCTCGCCATCCAGCACATACAGGAACTCAAAGCCCGGATGCACATGCGGACGGATCTCCTGCGTTTTTCTCACTGGCAGGAACTCTGCATAATAAGGGTCCAGTTGGCGATCCGGCACCATGAAGCCGATGCTCTCGAAGAAGTATGTCGGGTCATCCACACCGGACTGCGGCAGCCGCACGCGATCGTGTTTGCGATGCACGCGAAATAGCGACACCGGCTCGGATTCGAAGAAGAACGAGAGGTCCTTGTTGAAGACCATGGCGATGCGCGCCAGGTTGCGAAGCGTCGGCACCACGCGGCCGGTTTCCAGTTGCGAAAGAAAGCTCGCGGAAAGTCCGGTATGTTTTCCCAGCTCCACCAACCCCATCGATCGTTTCAGGCGCAGCCGCTTGATGCGCTCGCCAATCCGTTTTTCAGTGATGAAAGATTCTGCGGTCGCGCCATCCACCTCGGTGCCGTTCATCGGGAGGATGGAGGCTGCAGCCTCCAGCTTGGGCTGCTTCGCCACTCCGTCTTTGCGTTGTATCGTTACAGGTTGCATTGCTTGCGCCTCTCCCGGTGCATCGGCCGTCGAGTTCCACAGCAATACAGATGCGGCGTACCCGAGGGAAGAGAGCTTAAATGAAGAAAATGCTCAAAATGGAAGCGGTACGGACCGCCACCGTCCACCGGCAGCCCTTGCATCCAAAAGCCTGGGCAGGCTCGATGCGCCCCGATGATGGCAAGCCGTGATGACCCGAAAGCTTCTGTTGTGCGGCGGAACAGGCCTGTTGGGCAAGACCCTGACACAGCATCTGTTGCGCGAGGGCGTCCAGGTAGTGCTCCTCGTCCGCCGGCCGCCACACCCTCATCCGGAGTCGGACATCGTTGAGGTGGAATGGCACCCGGAGCGCCCCGGCGGCACCGTTGACCTGCTGCCCTTGGAGGGCTGCTATGGCGCCGTGCATCTGGCGGGAGCCAATCTGGCCAGTCATCGCTGGACGCCTTCTTATAAGCGCCTCATCGTCAGCAGCCGCGTCGATACCTCACGCGCACTGGGCCGCATCTTTG
>JAUTWX010000453.1 GCA_030838385.1 Acidobacteriaceae bacterium | reverse complement strand
GTATCCGAGCAACTGGGTTATCGAAAATTACCGTCTTCCGAGCGCATTCTTACAGCCCAGAAGGCTCTTCATTTGTAACGGTCAGCAGCGTGACTCCGCGAAAGGTTCGGCATCATCGCCTGCCTCGCCGAATTGTAGTTCTCCCATTCGGAAATCTGCGGCAGCGCGGGAAATGTGACCAGTTCATGTTGATCGAGTCCCGATAACGCTGCATCTACCATCTCCTCTACCAGCATGACAATCGATTCCGGAAGAGACGTGACAGGCAATCCCGCGCGACTCCAGAATCCCGTTGCAGTCGCCCCCGGACAGACGGCTTGAACCTGAATACCCTTCTCGCCACCTTCGTGATGAAGTGACTGAGTCAAAGCAACCACGTACGCCTTGCTTCCACCGTATACGCCATTGAGGCTCTCCGGAATGATCGTCGTGATGGATGCGATGTTGATAATGGTTCCGCTAGCACGTTCGAGCATCCCTGCCAAAACTGCGTGCGTCAGTCGAGTTAGGGCTGTGACATTGACCTGGATCATCGCATCCATTTCGTCAACGTTGGAACTCACGAGCGGAGGCGTTTCTCACGACTAATTGGATCGCAAGTTTGAAATCTGCCTTTGAAAGCCAGATCAGACTACCTTCCCACGGAGATCACATCCTGCCGAAGAACCGGTGTTTCCTCGTCACGAAACGCCTCACCGAAAACTTTGCTTGCGATCCCGGCGAGGCCGGTGTTGCTACCCGCATCTGCGCTCTGAGATTGAACCTTGAGCTCGTTTGTCTGCGGAGGACCTTAGGAAGGGCGAATGCTCGGCATGAAATGAGTTTTTCATCCGAGATCCATGTAAGCTTCTTTGGAGATGACTCATGTTGAGCAGGTGTCGCAAAAAGCGCTTGACCGTCTCGCGGTACTCGTTCCCGCATGGCAGCCGCAGGAGCAGCTTAACGTCTTCGTGGCGGGCTTGGTTGCACAAGGATTTGGGGCAGTCCTCGTTGTGAACGATGGCAGCGATAAGAAGTGCTCGGTACTTTTCGAGGATATTGCTTTGCTTCCACGCGTCTATGTTTTGCGCCACGCGGTGAATCTCGGTAAAGGGCGCTCCTTAAAGACCGGAATCAATTACTTCCTGAACGAACTGCGGGAGATGGATGGATTGGTGACCGCCGATGGCGACGGGCAGCACACGCCCGCCGATGTTGCGCGCGTCGCACAGACGCTGCTCAAAGCAAATGGAAAGTTGGTATTGGGATCGCGGAGTTTTGCCCCGGGCGTTCCATTGCGCAGCTGGTTCGGTAATAGCCTGACGCGCCAAATCTTTGCCTTCGTGACAGGGGCTAAGCTGGCCGATACGCAGACAGGGTTGCGAGGCTTCCCGCGCACGCTGCTGCCGGAACTTCTCGTCCTCGATGGAGAGCGCTACGAATATGAGATGACCGTGCTGGCCCACGTGTGCCGCCTTGGAAGCAAGCCTCTGGAGATCTCTATCGAGACGATCTATATCGATGGGAACCGCGCGTCGCACTTCGATCCGATCTGGGATTCGATGCGCATCTACTTCGTGCTGGTGCGATTTTACTTGTCCGCGATCGTGGCGGCAGGGATCGATCTTGTAGGCTTCTCCGTGGCCTTTACCCTGACCGGAAGTGTAGCGGCGAGCATCATAGTTGGGCGGTTGAGCTCGCTGGTGAATTTCTCCTTGAACAAGAGACTGGTGTTCCATAACAGCGCACAGGTAAGAGGTGTGCTGTGGCGATATTATTCGCTGGTGGCGGCGATCGGCGCGCTGAGCTATCTGCTGATCCGGACCCTGAATCAGTACGGTCACTGGAATGTCTTCGTCGCGAAAATAACCGTCGACAGCTTGCTGAGCCTGGTTAGTTTCTCCATGCAGCGCAGTTTCGTCTTCCCTCGATGGCAGAGCGTTCATGCTGCTGATTGATTATTTTCCCGCAGCCTTCTGCGCGAGCGACCAGGCGAGATTGTTTTTTGCGAGCTGATAACCGGGCTTCAGCGAGATCGCCCTTTGCGCGGCCGCGATGGCGTCGTCCCAGCGATGAAGGGATTCATTGTCTGCGGCGATATTGTTCCAGGCCTCCGCAGAGTTGGGGTTGAGCTGCAACGCCTTATGGGCGGCTCTGATGCTCTCTGCATATCTTCCCGCCTGATTGAGATGCAGCGATTCGTTGATGAAATCTTCGGCGCCGGGCTTCGCTGGTAGAGCTGCGTTTACGGATGAGCCGGCTCGCACCGCGGCGCTCTGCCCCAGGTACCAGTTGAGATTATTCCGGGCCAGTTGAAGATCCGGTTTCAGGCGCAGCGCTTCCCGCTCGTTGCGGATCGCCTCGTCCCACCGCTGCATCGCCCCATAGCCTGCGCCGATATTCGTGTAGGCCTCGGCTGAGTTCGGATCAAGTTGTAGCGCATGACGAGCGGAATCGATTGCTTGTGGATACTGCGCCTGCTTGTATTGATCGAGCGAAAGATTGATCCAGAACGCGGCATCCTGCACCGGAGGATGAGACAGCGTCCGCAGCGCCGCGGCGTTGTCCGGCACGACAACCAGGGTCTCCTGTGCTGCTTGCCGCGCGCCGTCGAGATCGCCGATGCGCGTGAAGGCTTCGATGAGCAGTTCGTGCTGCAAGAGGCGCTGAGGATCGAGCGCGATTGCAGTCCGGAGTTGAGCGACTGACTCTGCGGAGCGGCCGTGCTGCTCCAACCAGAGCCCGTAGTACGCATGGGTTGTGTCGTCGGCAGGTGAGAGGGCGATCGCGCGCACGAAGTGGCGCTCGGCCTCCGCACTCCGCGGAGTGTCACCCTGGTCGGCCAGCTCGCCATTGACGATACCCAGGTTAATCTCAAGGCTGGGATAGTTGGGCGTGAAGACAAGCGCGCGGCTGAAATAATCGAGCGCAGTGGCGTATGCACCTTTGCTCATCTGCGTAAGACCGTAATTCATCAGTCCGCGACCGTTGCGTGGCGACTTCTCGACATCGTCGTGCCACAGCGACTCTTCGGTGCGCCATACCGCATTGCGTCTGTTGACGCCGTAGGCATAACCGCACAGGAAAACAATCGCAATTGGCACGAGCGATGGACGGAATTTCGTTCTGGACTCGAGTGGGACGAATCGCTCGAACAGAATCCATGCCGCCCAGACTGCTGCGAGTATGAGTCCCACGAATGAAAAGAACATGCGGTGATCGTTCTCGGCTTCGGAGAGCGGATACAGCGAGGTAGGAAGCTGCGTAACGACGAACCAGAGCAGGCCGAAGGCGATTGGATACAGTCTGCGGCGCCGTGACGTCATCCAGATGGCGGCGAACAACGCGGCGAGGAAGAGAAGACCGGCCGCCGCTCGCTGATCGAGATTGGAAAATGGAGCGAGATCAGTATCGACGTTGAGGTGCAACGGAAGAAAGAACTCCGCGATGTAACGTAGCCAGACAAAGGGTTGCGTCAGGCGGTAACTCCACGGCGAAAGGATAGAAGGGAGGAAAGACTTCGGAGTCATGGCCGATTGCAGCCAAAGAAGGGCAGCAGTCACGGCAACGGAGGGCACCGCAGCAGTCATACCCCTGCGAAGACGGTGAAATGCAGATTCGTCAGGTGTCTCGAAGAAAAAGACGTACAGCAGGAGCAGGACAGGGAAGATAGCAGCTGGCGGCTTGGAGAGTAGCGCGAAGGTGAACGGTACGAGGTAAAGT
>JAUTWX010000417.1 GCA_030838385.1 Acidobacteriaceae bacterium | reverse complement strand
ATTGGGATCCCCCGGCCCCGCTCCCGCAAGGTAAACTGTGCCGGGTTCAGCAGCGGCGTTCACGACTTCTTCTCGGGCAGTGGATTTATCAAAGCATGTTGACGGGCCAGAACTCGCGAGGGACACGCCTCGTACCCGCACACCTCCCGCTGAGCCAGCTGGTGGAGCAGCCACTTCCGCTCCTCATTCAGCGGTTCCATCTGCGTGACCTCGCGACGAAGATTGCCCAGGTCGGTCAGCCAGTCGCCGGCGTCGAGCGGAAGCTGCGCATTGATCTCTTTGCGCAATCTCTGGGCGAGCGCGGGGCTCGCTCCCGCAGTTGAGATAGCGATCTGAAGGTCCCCCCGCCGCACGACGGAAGGAAAATAGAAATCGCAAAACGGCGGATCATCCACCGCATTGCAGAGGACATTTTTCTCCGTAGCTTCCTTGTAAACGGCACGATTGACTGCGGGATTATTCGTCGCCGCAACGACCAGAAAATGTCCTGTCAGATCGCCTTCAGCGTACTCACGCTGCAGCCATTCAATCTCGCCCGCCGCAGCCAGATCGGCGATGCGCGGCTGCGCCTCGGGCGCGATCACCGTCACCCTCGCATGAGCCGCTTGCAGCGATTCGATCTTCGACTCGGCCAGATTGCCTGCGCCTATGACGATGCAGGGCCGTGCAGCAATCTTCAGGAAGATAGGGAACAGGTCCATGGAATAAAGCTACTCCCCCGGAGCGTGCCGGCCCGCGCCGACCGGTGGTGCATCGCGCTCGACTGGCTCCACAACAGTTCCGGCGAGTTGCGCACGAAGGCTGTCATCATCCATACGAGCGAAGTAAGCCCGCAGGTCCTCGTCAGGCTCGCGTGCCTCAAGATAGCCGCGCAGCAATCGCTCAATGGCATCGGGCACCTCGTCAGCCGCAGCCCGGTAGCCCAGCGGACGAGCAGTACGCGCGAACTTACCGACCGCTCCTCCAACACAGAAGTAAAAGGCGTCGACCAGCTGTCCATCCTTCTTGATCTTCTTGCCCTCGAGCCCGATGTCGGCGATCCAATGCTGCCCGCAGCTATTAGTGCAGCCCGTTACATGAAGTTTGATCTGCTGATCGAAGCCCGGAAGACGCTCCTCCATCTCGCTGACCAGCCATTTCGAGAAGCCCTTGGTCTCGGCGATCGCCAGTTTGCAGAACTCGGTGCCGGTGCACGCAATCGCCCCCCGCCAGAATGCCGAGACATCGACCTGCAGTCCAAGCGTGTTGAGCGCAACCACAAGCTCCGCCGTCTTCGCGTTCGGCACATTCACAACGATGATGTTTTGCATGATCGTCGTGCGCAGCTCACCGTTGCCGTACCTGTCAGCTAGCTCGGCCAACTGAATCAGCTGGTCACCTGAAACACGCCCACGAAGGACACTCGCGCCGACCGACGACAAGCCAGGTTGCCGCTGCGGAGCGATGCCGATGTGGTCGCGGTAAACATCGTCCGGCACAACGTCTTCCGCGACCGGACTCGGATCCAGTTTGTATCCAAGCTTCTCCTCCAGCGCTTCGAGGAAAGATTCCGCGGTCCAGCCATGCCGCATGAAGAGGTACTTGATTCGTGCGCGGGTGCGGTTCTCGCGAAGCTCCTGCTGCTCGCGGAAGATCTCCGTCGTAGCATGAACCGCCGCGTAAGCCTGATCCTGCCGGATAAACGCAGGGATGCGCACTGCCAGGTGAGGCTCGGTAGAAAGACCGCCGCCCACTCGCAGCGTATAGCCAATCTCTTCTCTGCCATCGACGGTGCGCTTGATCGCCGTGAGCGCAACATCGTTGATCTCAGGGTACGAGCACCACAGCGAGCAGCCGGTGACCGAGATCTTGAACTTTCGCGGCAGGTTGTAAAACTCAGGGTTTGCCGTCAGCTTGTGCGCAATCTCCACCGCCAGCGGCGAAGCGTCGATCATCTCATGGCCGTCAAGTCCCGCCAGCGGGCAACCGGTGACATTGCGAACCACATCGCCACACGCGCCCTTCGGACTGAGCCCCACCGCCGTCAGCGCATCGACCACCTCCGGAAGCGATTCGATCGTAAGCCAGTGCAGCTGGATATTCTGACGCGTTGTGATATCGGCAAGGTTCCGAGCATATTTCCGTGTGAGCTCTCCGATAACCCGCAACTGCGCGCTGGTTAGAATGCCGTTCGGCAGGCCGATGCGCATCATAAAGTATTCGGTAGCTTTGCCTTCTCCACCCACACCGCCCGTCGCGCCAACACCGTCCCCTTGGGTGTAGATGCCCCACCATTTGAAATACGTCCCGGCCCACTCCGGCAGCACGCTCTCGCGGCCCTCCCTGGCGAATCGGCGAGCCTCCTCCCACGCCTCCCAGGGATTCTTCGCAGCCTTCAATCGTTCGGACTTCTGGGCCTTTGTCTCTTTCACCACGGCTGCGACGGGAGCGCTCATTCTGGGATCCTTATCGGGGTAACAGCTAAAATTTGTGGAAACAGTTAAAAAGAAAGACCCACCGGGTAAGTGGGTGCGGGTGGCTTCTGCTGAAGAACTCGGGACTCAGTCGTCAAGTCTCCGATTCAGGCATAGGCGACGGCGCACGCAATCGCAACAACACATGCGACAGGCAGCGCAACGACATGCCATAAAACCAGCCATGCTTCAAGGTTAGTTGGGACACGGCCAAACGTCAAGGTGGGAATGCTGATTCTCCCGGCAAAGCTCCTGCAATCAACAGCAGGCTAGTCTGCCTCAGCAAGGGAGAACTTGTGACGCACATCCGAACCGCGAATCCAGAAAATGACGTCCTCGGCGATGTTAGTGGCGTGGTCGGCGGCCCGTTCCAGGTTGCGCGAGATGATGATGGCGTTCAGCGCCTGTCCACTGACCACCGGATGCTGCTGCATGACCTCGACCAGCTCAGCCTGCACATCGCGGTTCATATCGTCAATCTCGTCATCCATGGCAAGCACGGACTCCGCCAGCTTGGCATCTGCCTCCAGAAGCGACTGGATCGCACGGCGGATCATCACCCCAACTTTCTCTCCCATATCCGGAATGTCGATCGGCAGCGAAATCTTCGGCGAGTCGTGCAGAAATTGCGTGCGCGAGGCAATGTTGGTCGCCTGATCGCCAATACGCTCCAGGTCGCCATTGATCTTGATCACCGAAAGGATGAAGCGAAGGTCGATCGCCATTGGCTGCTCTTTCGCCAACAGGTCGTACGCCATTTCGTCTACATCGCGCTCAGCGGCGTTGATAGCCTCTTCTATCTCCTTCACGTGGTCACAGAGGCTCAGGTCACCCGTAAGATACGCCTCCAGCGACAGCGAAAGCGCCTGTTGCGAGAGCGCCGCCATCGCGAGTAGTTTGTCTTTAAGAGCAGCCAGCTGTTGTTGAAAATTAATGCGGGGCATGGGGAACACCTCGAAAGTCGTCTCAACCATTGTGACGTATAGAAGGCGAAGAGACTATGAATATTGTCAGCGCGAGATGCGTGCTTGATACCTCGTCTGGTGTCCCGGCTCTGAAGTTGTTGACATAATTTGTCATCCCGACCGGACCCTGAGCGACTCTGAGCGAGCAACGCGAGCCGAGGAGGAGTCGAAGGGGGGAGTGGAGGGATCTGCTGTTTGTTCTTAGCTGCGGCTCCCTTTTGCCTTATAGCCTGTAT
>JAUTWX010000407.1 GCA_030838385.1 Acidobacteriaceae bacterium | reverse complement strand
AAGCGTCCTATGCGTCCCTGAGACGTCCACTAGTCCACGAGAACGTCAGAGCCGAATCCCAGTTTCAGATACCCACCCGGCGAGGGTTGCAAGACAAGAAGATCGTCTCTCAACGCGATAGGCGATCTGTGTCTCCGAGCCCCTTCACCCCTGCGGGACGGGGAGGCGTGCGGACGACGACGTTTCCAAGCTCGGTCGAATTGGCTATTGCCGTGGGGGCGACCTTGGAATCTATCCAAGCGTCGACATCGTCCTCCAACCATCCAACCGCCCTGATCCCGATCCTGAATTGCTTAGGAAACTTGCCTTCGGCGATTAGCTGGTAGAGGGTGCTATTGGGGAGGCCGGTTTTCGTTTTGACTGCAGGACGGCGAAGGATTCTACGGGTCATGTTTGCAACTCCTTGGAAGACCTGGATTATGGGTATCACCCGAAGTCTGTCGTCTGCAGCCTCTAGAAGCGGAGCACCACCGCGTAAGACATGAAATTCTTTGAAATTCAGCGTCATTGCAGAGGTTTCCGCGCGCGCAATAAACTTGTCTTAGCGTTTCCAAGACAGACTCGGATGTTCCCGGAGTCCGCAGGTGGGATGGCACGACACCAATCAACCGGCGTGCTCACAGGCATTCGAATCGCAAAGGGCAATGTGGCAAGGGGATCTTCGACACGAACTCAAGAACTAGCTGAGCGTAAACGCTTCGCCGGGCCCGTCCATTGGAATGAACTTCCTCACCAGGAGCTTTGGAAAGCGGCTATAGAGTCGACCTGTCCTGGGTCGCTCGCCCGCGCACGGGAGGATGCCAAACTGCATGTTCTAAAGCGACGGCTTCGGCGGTTTGATTCGACTGAACACAAGATTTACCTCGAGATCGAGTGCGGACGGACGGTTGAACTATTGCGCGCTGTGCGAGATCGATATCGAGAATTTCTTGAACGCCGAGGTGCCGCACCGCTGGCGGAGATGTATTGGGTTGTCGCTCGTTTCGGAGTCATGGACTGGGCTGTCATGGCGTTGCGTGATGCGGCGTTCAGATATATCAGCGATTGCCAGATCACCGCCGAACAATGGGATCTGCTCTACGGGAATCCATCTCGATGGCTGTGGTCCCCAGATAAAGAAACCAGGCCCGTAGCCACACACATTCACGGCGGTGCGACGCTAGGGGAGAATCTCGAGCACCTTCTCAAGAGGGGCGTTTTCGACGAAGTGAGTGTTGGTGGACCCTTCGGCCGCGATCAACAGAAAAGGCGAGCGGGCACGATGATGGCTGCGGGTTTCTTGAGGGGACTGGACTCCAAACAGACGATCAATGAGCGCCTGCAACTATGGGACGATTGTCGACCGTGGACGGAAGGATTAGCAGTGTTGTTCGATGCTGTGCAGGAGGAGCTATTCTTCCAGCACAACGCGCTCGGAGATGATGGACGACGAGCCGAGTCTAAGTTTGTGCAACTTTCCGCCTTGCAAAGGATTGTGCACAAGCACTTGCGCGACATGGTGTCTGGATCTACATCTCGCAAGCTCGAGGAGGTTCAATGGATGGCTCTGTTTCGTCAACTAGATGAAGCTCAAATCCCATTAACCAATGCGCTCTCCGGCCGGGCTCGAGAGGTATTGATGGCCTTGAAAAAGAAGGGGATCACGATTAATACGTGGGTCGAGTGTTATACGACGAAGGCGACCGTGATATTGGATGACGGCGCAAGGTACAGCCTTCGAAGAGAGGTAACGCACGCCATGCAGAATGCTGCTGACGCAGCCTCCTTACAGTTTTCAAAAATATGGAGAGCAGATCCTACAAAGACCAGCGTGGCTTCTCAGCGCTCAGGCAGAGCAAAATCGTGAAAGGGGTATTTTCGGGGGTACTTTTCAAACCATTGATTTGATTCGAATCCCTCTGGAGCTTAACTGGCCCTTACGTAGGGCCTCGAGTAACTGGAAGTAGAAAAAAAATGCTTCGCTTCAGTGCCTGGGGTCGCGTCAATTCATGCGAGATTACAAGAAAGATCATTTGGCAGGAGGTTAGGATGCCGCTTCCATCACCACCAGCTTCGGCGCATGCGTGAGCGCATCGATCCGATTGGCCCACCAGTTCAACATCTCTTTGCGTTCTTCGAGGCGTTCGCTGCGGTTGTAGACCTGCCGGATTCCCACTCGACGATGATTCAACGCGAGTTCCACAAGGTCGCTGTCCCAGCCGTGCTCCGCGGCTCGGGTCGATCCCGTCCGTCGCAAATCATGGATCGTAAAGTGCTCCATCTCGAACGAAATACCCGAGAGCGCTTTATTCAAATTGCTGGCATCCAGCGAGCGCTTGATTGTGTAGCGAGAAGGAACCACAAATTCGCTTTGGCAGGAGAGTGGCTGCAGCTCGCGAAAAAGCGCAACCGTCTGCGGCGCCAGCGGAACCACATGCGCCCGGCCATTCTTGCTGTTCTCCTTGGGGATGGTCCATTCCGCACGCTCGAAATCGATGTGCACCCAGCGCGCCTTCAGGAGCTCGGCCTTACGGGTCCACGTCAACAACAGCACCCGCAATGCAATCTGATTCGAGCGCGTCATGCTGGAAGCTTCAATCATTTCGAGGAAACGGCGGATCTCCTGATCTCCCAGGTCACGCTCGCGATTCACCACCCGGCCGATATCCTTCTTCGGGATTAGAGCAACTGGATTGAACTCCAGCAATTCTTCGGTCACCGCATAGTCGAGCATGCTCTTGAGCGCCTGACGCAACTTGAGAGCGGCGGCCGGATAGCCGGCGTTGCGCTTCTCGAATAGCAGCTTGCGAACGTCGGCTTTGGTGAGATCGCACAGCAGCTTGTCCCCGAGAGCCGGGGAAAGCTGATTGTCGAGAAGACCGCGCAGTGGCTTCGGATTCTTGCGATAGTTGCGGCCCCTCGGAGGGAGTACGCACTCGTTGTACCAGCGTTCGGCGAACGCACGCAGATCGGGATTACTGCCCCGGCCCTCCGCGCGTTCCTTCTGTTCCAGCTTCTGCGCTTTCTGCTCGTGCGCAGGCGACCCGCCGCGAGCCACTTGGCCGGCAAGCTTGTCCCGCTCTTCCCGCGCCGCCCTGAGACTCAGATCGGGATACCGGGCGATCGTCATCTTCGATCGCACGCCATCTTTGCTCCGATAACGGAACACCCAACTCCGCACTCCACTCGGCAGGACATCGAGCGCGAGGCCGCCGCGGTCGGTCAGGAGAAGGCGTTTGGAAGGCCAGTTCCTGGGGCTGTCAAACTTGCGAATCTCATTGTCCGTGAGCATCGATCACCCTCTGAGATATTGAAGTGGGTTACCGGGACTCCGGAGTCCCGGCTCAATGTTCCGAAAGCAGACATTGGGTGTCGAGTAGGCGTCGAGTAAGTCTGGAGACCCGCTGGAATCCCAAAAACATCCGGCTGCCTTCGGATTGCTTCGGACTCAATCATACAGGTAAACGTCTAAAAATAAAGCACATAATGCATTGGAATCGGACTGTTTCGGACTTGCTCGGACCGCGTTCAATATCTCTCTACGATCCATTGGCCCTCAAATCTCTTCGTTCTCCTTCAAGCGGGCAAGCACCTGCAGGTCTTCGAGCGTCGTCGTGTCGCCTTTGATCTCGCCGCCGCTCGCAAGCTCGCGCAGCAGACGGCGCATGATCTTTCCGCTGCGCGTTTTGGGCAACGTGTCGGTGAAGCGGATATCGTCCGGCCGCGCCAGCGCGCCAATCTCCTTCGCGACCCAGGCGCGCAGCTCATCCTTCAGTTCTTTCGTCGGCTTGTGGCCGCCTTCCAGAGTGACGAAGGCAGAGATCGCCTGGCCCTTCAGCTCATCAGGACGGCCAACGACGGCAGCTTCCGCCACCTTCGGGTGGGCCACCAGCGCGCTCTCCACCTCCATAGTGCCAAGGCGATGGCCGCTCACGTTGATCACGTCGTCCACGCGGCCCATCAGCCAAAAGTAGCCATCCTCATCCTGCCGGGCGCCATCGCCGGTGAGGTAGGTGCCGGGAAAATCCGACCAGTAGGTCTTTTCAAAGCGCTCCGGATCGCCATAGATGGTGCGCGCCATCGACGGCCACGGGCGGCGGATCACCAGGAGGCCGCCCTGGTCTTTCGGCACCGGCTTTCCGTCTCTCGTCACAATCTCAGGCACAATTCCCGGTATCGGCAGGGTCGCGGAGCCTGGCTTCGCCGGCACCGCACCCGGCAGCGGCGCGATCATGATGCCGCCGGTCTCGGTCTGCCACCACGTATCTACGATGGGGCAGCGGCCGTGGCCGATCTTCTCGTGGTACCACATCCATGCCTCGGGATTGATCGGCTCGCCCACCGAGCCCAGCAGTCGCAACGATGCGAGCGAGTGCTTCTCCACATGCTCGTTACCCAGCTTGATGAACGCGCGGATCGCGGTGGGCGCGGTGTAGAAGACCGTGACCTTGTGATCGTCGATGATCTTCCAGAAGCGATCCGGCGCGGGGCAGGTGGGCGCGCCTTCATACATCAGCGTCGTCACGCCGTTCTGCAGGATCCCGTAGATCACATACGAGTGACCCGTGACCCAGCCGATGTCCGCCGAGCACCAGTACACATCGTCTTCCTTAAGATCGAAGACCAGCTTGCTGGTGTAGTAGGTGCCCACGCTATACCCGCCGGTGGTGTGGACCAGGCCTTTGGGCTTTCCCGTCGTACCGGACGTATAGAGGATATAGAGCGGATGCTCCGCATCAAGCGGCTCGGCGGGACATTCGGGTGCGGCCTTCTCCATCAGATCGTGCCACCAGAAATCGCGGCCGGGCTTCATCTCCACTTCGCTGCGTGTCCGCTGGTAGACGACGACTTTCTTCACGCTCGCGCACTGCGCGACCGCCTCATCTACCACCTTCTTCAGCTTCACTTCGGCGCCACGCCGGAATGACCCGTCCTGCGTGACCACCGCGACACACTCGGCGTCGTTGATGCGATCGATCAGCGCGTTCGCTGCAAAACCGCCGAAGATGACCGAGTGCACTGCGCCGATGCGCGCGCATGCCAGCAGCGCGATGGCGAGCTCAGGCGTCATGCCCATGTAAATCGCGACGCGATCGCCCTTCTTCACGCCGAGTTGCTTCAACACATTCGCGAAGCGCTGCACTTCGGCATGCAGCTCGCGGAAAGTGAGCCTGCGCACCTCGCCCGGCTCGCCCTCCCACAGGATCGCCGTCTTCTCCGCGCGCGTGCCCAGCGCGTGCCGGTCCACGCAGTTGTGGCAAAGGTTCAGCTTGCCACCGACAAACCACTGCGCATGCGGCGCCTGCCAGTCCAGCACCTTGGTCCACGGAGCAAACCAGTCCAACTCGCCGGCAATCTCAGCCCAGAACGCGTCCGGCTCATCGATGGAGCGACGATAGAGCTTTTCGTAGGCGGCCATCCCGCTCACGTGCGCTTTCGCGGCGAACTCCGCGGGCGGGGGAAAGACCCGCATCTCATGCAGGGTGGAGCTGAAGTGCTGATTCTCTGCCGTCTCGGCCATGCGTCCGGATGTCCTCCGCGCGGCACATCGGCGAACCGCGCATACCGGCTCAACACTAATGGGAAGCGGCAATCGAGAGCAAGCCGGCCACCTCCACACGCTAAGGCGTGCGTATTGCTGCGGCGTGAATGTCCTTCGGTTGGAGCAGAGGCCGGGGCCAGCCGTTGCGCGCTACGGCGAGCATGGCCTGCCCGATCTCGCGCGTCGTGGAGATGGATTTCGGAAAGGCCCGGCGCAGCAGAGGCAGCACCGGCGCAGCCAGCACAAGGACGATCTGATAGACGCGCGTCTTCGAGCGGATGCCGTCCAGCGGCTGGATGAGGCCGGGCCGGAACATGAAGGCGCTGCGGAAAGGCATGCGCAGCAGCGCATTCTCCGTCGCGCCCTTCACCCGCGCCCACATGGTGCGGCCGCGCTCTGTGCTGTCCGTGCCGGCGCCCGAGACGTAGACGAAGCAAAGCGCGGAGTTGCGCGCCGCAAGCTCCTGCGCTATGGCCACGGTCAAATCGTAGGTCAGGTGGCGATATCCGGCCTCGCTCATTCCTGCCGACGAGACACCGAGACAGAAGAAACATGCGTCGAGGCCGCTCAGCTCATTGGCGTATGAGGCGACGTCAAAAAGATCCTTGGCAAGCACCTCGCGCAGCTTGGCATGCTGCCGGCCGGCGGTCGAGCGCCCGATCACCAGCACTCGCTCAACGCCGGTGTCGCGCAGACACTCCAGCAGCACACCCTGGCCTACCATTCCACTCGCGCCAAAGATGACGACGTTCATTCGCTGCCCTCGTGCGTCCTGTTCAATCTTACGTACTAGGCAGAGAAGCCCGCCTCCGGCTTGCGGAGGCGGGCTCCGGTTGTGCAGCAGCGCACTACTGACAGCTCACGTTATCGACTGCGGTCAGCTTATTCGCAGCTGAGACCAGCTTCCGTCCATAGCAATAGCCAAGCGTGTTGCTGGCCTTGTATGTCTGGCTGCTGGAGGCGTTGCTCGGGCCGAGGAAACTTCCGGTCGTACTAAACAGGTCCGTGTCTGTGGACGAGACCTGGTTCGATACCGCGCTGTGGAAGATCGGCAGAAAGCCGAGCGACTTGTCCTCGGTCACCTGATAGACCTGGTTCGAAGTATTGAGTTCACTGGCCGATCCGTCGGATGCGAACTCCTCGTCGATGAGGAAGGTGAATGGATAGGAGTAGTGTTTCGCGTCCACGGTCGAGAGAATGCCCTCTCTGCTCGTGGTCGAAACGTCCATCGTCGTCGATTGCGCGATGTTCTGTATGTATTGGGTGCCGTTGATGGTGAATTTCTGGTTGTTGTTGAAGCTCACATTGCCCGTGACCGTGGTCTCCACGCGCCCGTGCGAGGTGGTCGTCCAGCCGCTAATGGAATAGTTACGCGCTGAGCTCACCCCAACCGTGCCGGTGATATTTCCGCTGGAATCAGTATTGAGATTCTCCCTGACAACCGGCGTGGGTGCTGCGGAGAGCGTGTCGCTGAGCAGGCCACCCTCGGTGCGCTGCGCATGCGGATCGGTAAAGACCAGCAGATTCGCGGTAGCGAGGAAGTAGCTGTTCGCGTTGTAGACGCCGACGCCGACGGTGTGAGCGTTGCCATCGGAAAGAACGCCGGCGAAGGGCGTCAGGTTCACGCGGAAGGGTTTGAAGTTAAGCGTCTGCACCCCGGGAATCGGCTCCCAGAGATACGGATCGACGCCTCCGGTATAGATCCACGGATAGACAGGCGCAACGCCGGCCGGTTTGCCGTCGATCGTGATCTCCGTCTCGCGGAACGCGGTGTTACTGCAACTGAAGAGTTCGTTGGCAACGTCGCTGGGCACACAGGTCCACCAGAATTCGTCATTCGACTGACTCTGCGCCAAGACATCGAGATAGGCCTCCTCGATGTTGCGCGGCAGGGTCACGCTCTGGCTCAAGTGGTCCGCCGTGGTGTTCAGGGTGAAGGCGCCAACGCTCGCGGTGGGCAGCGGCATGACGACATCGGCTACTCGCGGTGCCGGATCACGGAAGTCCGCCGGGTAGAAATCAAGCTGCGCATTCGCGTAGATGATGCCGGTGTAATCAACTCCACCGGAGACGCCGACGAAGTTGCCGAGAATCGCATGACCGGGTTGCGGAGCCTGCAGGCCGGCGCTCAGGTCCGTGACATCGCTCTCGACGTGCCACGAAGGACTTAGGGCAGCACGCGGCTCCGAGGTGGTGCCGTAGAAGATGTTCATGTTGCCGATCAGGAACTGCGCCGTGCGATCGAACTGGCGTCCCGCGGTGACGGTGAAATCGGCCGAGAACACAACCTTGGCCCACGGACCATGGCACTCCGATGGCGGCGCGTAGTTGAAGTCCTTGATATTGAAGTCGGCGAATTGCTCGTTGGTAAAGAGCTGCACGGTGCAAGGAGTGGTATGCGGCCGCTCCACCGGCGGATCGGCGGTGATGGGATTGGAGGAGCCGATCTGCGGTCCATGAGTGACGACCACCTGCGCCGGAAGTCCGGTTGTGATGGCAACGACGCCTGCGGTGAGCAGGGCGTTCAGAAGTATGTATTTGGCCTTGAATTGCGTCATATGTTAGCGCTCCCAGGAGAGTGGATCGCCAGCCACAAAGGAAAGCTGCGGCAGCGAAACGCTGCAAGCATAGCATGCGGAGCACAACCCTTAGCCGATCGCCAGAACACCCGGTTCCCTGTGACCGCCATGGAAATTTGCGCGAAGCATAACGCCAACCAGTAGAGACCTGAGGCGAGAAATTTTAGGGTGTACGCGCCCCTTTTCTGGTCCTCGCTTCATCCAATAGACAAATACAAGGAGCCCGGATGCCTGCCTTCTCCTTCCTCGATCGGTCTCGCTCTGTCGCCCACCAGGGCTTCAATCGCTGGCTTGTGCCTCCTGCTGCACTGGCCGTCCATCTGTCCATCGGCCAGGTCTACGCCTTCTCTGTCTTCAAGAACCCGCTGCTGGCTCTGCATAACGCAGACGGCTCGCAGTGGAACCTCGAGGAGCTCGGCGCCATCTTCTCCATTGCCATCGTCTTCCTTGGCCTCTCGGCGGCGCTCTTCGGCAAGTGGTTGGAGACGGCGGGGCCGCGCAAGGCCATGTTCGTCGCAGCATGCTGCCTCGGCCTGGGCTTTGAGATTGCTGCGGCCGGCGCCAGCACCCACCAGCTCTGGCTCATCTATCTCGGCTACGGGGTGATCGGCGGCATCGGACTGGGTCTCGGATACATCTCGCCGGTCTCGACGTTGATCAAATGGTTCCCGGACCGTCCTGGACTCGCCACCGGGCTGGCCATCATGGGCTTTGGCGGCGGCGCCATGATCGGTTCGCCGCTGGGCACCAAATTGATGGCATTCTACAAGGCCGGCGGTCACGCGGCGATCCCGAGCGCGTGGATCACCATGGGCATCCTCTACTTCGTCTTCATGATGTTCGGGGTCTTCAGCATCCGCGTCCCGGCAGAGGGCTGGAAGCCTGCAGGGTGGACGCCGCCCGCGCATCAGTCCGCCATGATCAGCTCCCACAACGTGGACGTGAACACGGCCATGCGCACACCGCAGTTCTACTTTTTGTGGCTGGTGCTGGCGCTCAATGTGACGGCAGGCATCGGCATCCTCGAGCAGGCGTCACCCATGATCCAGGACCTCTTTCACGGCCAGGTGACGGCCGTGGCGGCCGCCGGCTTTGTCGGCGTCCTCAGCCTGTTCAATATGGGCGGGCGCTTCGTGTGGGCTTCCTGCTCGGACTTCATTGGCCGCAAGCCGACCTACATGATCTTCTTCGCGGCGGGTTGCGTTCTCTACTTTCTGCTGCCCTACACCGGCACGCAACACCTGGACAGCGTACCGCTGTTTGTCCTTATCGCCGGCCTGCTCATCAGCATGTATGGCGGCGGCTTTGCCACCATACCCGCATATTTGCGCGATATGTACGGCCCGTACAACGTGAGCGCGATTCACGGCCGCCTGCTGACCGCCTGGTCAGTCGCGGGCATCGTCGGTCCGCTTATCGTGAACGGGATTCTCGACCACTACATTGCAATGCATGTCCCACGCGAGCAGGCATACCCGCTCATCCTGCACATCATGGCCGCACTGCTGGTGGTGGGCTTCTTCGCCAATCTGCTGGTCCGCCCGGTGGCCGAGCGCTACTGGATGAAGGAGCAGCCAAGCAGCGTTACGCCGATGGCGCACTCTGAAAACGCCCGCAGGGAGATTGCATCATGACCGACGAGACAACAGCCTCTTCACAAAGGAAGACCCCTACAAGTCTGATCGCGGCCGCCTGGATAGTCGTCTGTATCCCGCTAGCCTGGGGCGTCTACAACACGGCGCTGGGCGCTGCAAAACTATTCACCCATCTACACGCCAATCCACCCGCGCAGGTGAAGGCACCCTAGCCGAAGGAGCACAAGCGCCCTATCCGTGGGCCGTCGCAGAGATTCGCAAGCTGTGCGGATGCCTGCGTCGCTCTTTCCTTGACAGGGGAGGGTATCCGGGTCCATTGTTTACATAGGCTGTCTACGTAGACAACCTATGTCAATTCCCGGAATACTCGCATGCCTACAGACCGCGACGAAATCCCGCCTGGAACGCTCTACCTTCTCATCCTGAAGACGCTCGCCCGAAATGGCGAACTCCATGGGTTCGAGATCGCCAACTCGATCCAGCAGACCACCGAGGACGTGCTGCAGGTGGAAGAGGGATCGCTCTACCCGGCGCTGCAACGCATGCTCATCAAGGGCTGGGTCATCGCGCGGTGGGGCACGACGGCGGGCAACCGCCGCGCACGCTATTACCAGCTCACTTCAGCCGGCCGCAAGCAACTCGTCGTTGAGATCTCGCAGTTCGAACGGGTGATGGGCGCGATCACGCGCGTCATTGAAGCCACTTAGGGAAGCCACTTAGGCAAATTACTGAGGAGGCGATCGATGGTCTGGTTCGGAGAATTCGTTCGGCGCATCGGCATGCTGCTTCACCGCAAGCAGTTTGCGAAGGACCTCGAAGACGAGGTCCAGCTTCATCTCGATCTGCGACAGCAGCAGCAGGTGGAGGCAGGCGTCGCATTCAAGACTGCACAAGCCGCAGCCCACCGTCGTTTCGGCAATCCAACGCTGCTGCGCGAGCGTAGCTATACGGCGTGGGGCTGGAGCTGGCTCGAAGGCCTGCTGCAGGATCTCTTCTATGGATTGCGCGCCATGCTGCGCAGCCCTGGCATCACCATCGTGGCGCTGCTGTCGCTCGCGCTTGGCATCGGCGCGAACACCGCCATCTTCAGCCTGATGGATGCGGTGATGCTGCGCTCGCTGCCGGTGAAAAACCCGCAGCAGCTCGTGCTCCTGGGCAAAGGGAAGGCAAGCGGAATCACCGACGATTTCGGCGTCACCCAGCTTTACTCCTATCCCTTCTATCGCGAGTTGCAGAAGCGGAACCAGGTCTTCTCCGAAACAGCCTCTATCTTCAGTATGCGAAGCGACGTCCACGGCACCGTGTCGGATCGCAATCAGGCCGAGCCGATGCAGGTGCAACTGGTCTCCGGCGCATATTTCCCTCTGCTTGGTGTGCAAGCCATCATCGGCCGCACTCTCACCGACCAAGACGACAGCACGCAGGGCGATCATCCGGTCGCAGTCGTCAGCTACTCGTGGTGGAAGAAAGGCCTGGCGCGCGATCCCAATGTGCTCAATCGCACGCTGAAAATCGGAGAGACGACCTACAGCATCGTTGGCGTGGCTCCTCCTGAATTTTTCGGAACCGTAGTAGGCGAGTCTCCGGACATCTGGATTCCGATGTCGATGGTGGAGCAAGTCCCGCCTCACTTCAAGGGCGCCTATTCAGATAATTTCGCGGAATCGCTGTACATCCTGGGCCGGCTCAAGCCGGGTGTCAGTATGGCCCAGGCCACAACAAATGTGAATCTGCTCTTTCAGCAGATCCTGCGCGACCTACGCGGCTCTCTCAGTCAGAACGATGCCAAGGCGCTGAAAGAAGCACGCGTATCTCTTACTCCGATGGCAACCGGACTCTCCAGCCTTCGCCAGCAGTTCTCCGACCCACTGAAGATTCTGATGGGCATCGCCGGATTGGTGCTGCTGATCGCCTGCGCAAATATCGCGAACCTGCTTCTGGCACGTTCGACAGTACGGACGCGCGAGTTTGCAGTGCGGCAGGCGCTCGGCGCAGGACGCGGCCGCCTGGTTCGGCAATTGCTTACCGAAAGCATGATGCTCGCGCTTGCGGGCGGGGCGCTGGGCGTGGCCTTTGCCGCCGTCGCGGGCAGGCTGCTTCTCCGCCTCGTCTCCGGCGGTCCGGAGGCAGTACCACTCAACCTCGCGATCGACAGCCGCATGCTTCTCTTCACGCTGGCCGTCACACTGGTGACCGCGCTGCTCTTCGGGACAATCCCCGCAATGCGCGCAACCCGCCTGGAACTGACACAATCGCTCAAGGACCGGCAGGGCGCAGCCACGGTACGCAGTAAAGGACTGTTGGCAAAGTCGCTCATCATCTCCCAGGTAGCCTTCTCGCTTCTGCTCGTCGTAGCCGCAGGACTCTTCCTGCGCAGTTTGGTGAATCTCACACGCGTCGATCTCGGGTTCGACAAGCAGAACGTGCTCTTTCTTCACCTGGACGAAAGCTCTGCCGGCTATAAAGACGACGAACGTCGCCTGTACGCTCTCTACAGGCAGATCACGGAAAGGGTGAGTGCACTGCCGGGAGTTCACGGCGCCGGCTTCTCCTCTTTTGTCTTCCATGAGGGCAGTTGGAACGGTAGCGTTCAGGTGGCCGGCGCGGAAAAGCCCTCCGACGTGGACGTAAAACATAACGTCATTACCAATGGATACTTCTCCACCTTGCATATTCCTCTGCTTGCAGGGCGTGACTTCGGCCCGCAGGACACCACGACGTCACCGAAAGTCGCCATCATCAGCGAGCGCATGGCGCGCACGATGTTTCCGAAGGGCAATCCCATTGGCCGGCACTATTCCATCGGGGACAAAGACGAGCCCGAAGTTATCGGCATCGCGAAAGACGTAAAGTTCGGAAGCCTGCAGGAAGATCCAGAGACGCTCGACTACGTGCCCGCAAGCCAGCACCCCATGTACCTGGGCGACTTCGTGGTGCGCTACACCGGCGACTTCAGCAGCGTATCTTCTGCAGTGCGGCGGACCATCCACGAGATCGACCACACCCTCCCGATCACAGACGTGA
>JAUTWX010000402.1 GCA_030838385.1 Acidobacteriaceae bacterium | reverse complement strand
AAGTGACGGAACTCGGCCCAATCGTACATAGCCCTGCTGCCCGGTAAGGTAAGAGTGGTATGACACAGCACCGAAAGGCACAACGCCTTCGCAAGTCTAAATCTTGCCAGCCTTCGTCGTTGAGAAGATTAACGTTGTGTAGCTTTGGCCAAATTTACTTATCGCAGCAAGTCCCAGCGGGAATGGTCGGTGCCGATAACTCCCATTTATCAGCCGATAAATACTGAGTATTAGACAGAACCGGACGATGGCGACACTCTAGCCGATATACGGAATTCTTGCGATTCCTGTGCATGGTGATTCGCCGCTAGAGGTGATGCATGGTCCAGTTTTCCTCGTTTTCCAATCTTGAGCCGTTCGTCAATGCTTTGGAAGCCAGCAAGTTTGTTCAACTGCACCCTGCCACAGTACAGAGGTTGGCGCGCGAAGGGTCGTTACCCGGCCATCCGGTCGGACATGGACAACGAAAGCGCTGGCGATTTCGGCTCTCCGAACTACAAGACTGGTTGTCGACTCGCTCCCATGGCGACGACTAAGCACGCTCCGTTGTTCCTGGACAGATTCTCCGAAATAGAGAGAGCTACTGAAGGCTGCTGGCGGTACATTGGAGACAGTTCCGATGGTTTCCGCGCCTCACCGAAAGGAGGTCGTCATGACGACGGCGCGGTACCAGAACGGATGCGTGTGTCTGTCCAAGAATGGCAGTGGAGAGCAAGTGTGGCTCTTCCGCTGGTATGAAACACAGGCGGACGGAGAGCGCACTCGTAGAAAGAAGAAGATCGGTACCCTTGACCAGTACAAGAACAAGGCTGCGGCGGAGAAAGCTGCAACTGGTTTTCGTCTGGCCATCAACTCAGGCAAGAGAAACGAACTCAGCAGCAACATCACGATGAAGCAGCTTGTAGATCACTTCCGGGACAAGGAGCTCGCAGATCGTGGCGAAGATGGTCGGGCCTACTCGACCAGGGACCGTTACGAGAGCTATCTGCGTGCCTGGATCGTACCTCGATGGGGACAAGAAGGGATCGACGAGATCAAAGCTCCCATGGTTGAGGAATGGCTGCGCAGTCTGAGATGCAAACCGCGGAGAAGAAAGGAACCGTGCGCTGCGTTGGTGAAGATCAAAGGCAACGGCCAGAAGCGTCTCGCTCCTGGGACGAAGGCGAAGATCCGTAACCTGATGAGTGTTCTCTACAACCATGCGATTCGATGGGGCTTTACGGATACCAACCCAATCTCAGGTCCAACCAGAGGCTCCGGTGTACGACAGAGCTCGAAGCGTGAACTAGTTCCAGACATTCTGGACGTTGGAGAGCTTCAGCTCATCGTTTCGGAACTCGCTCTGCGTGAGCGCGTGCTTGTCTTCCTCGACATGGCAAGCGGTCTACGGAAGGGTGAGCTCGCAGGACTCAAGTGGATGGACTTTGATTTCGCGTCGTTGGATATCGATGTGCAACGGTCACTGGTTAACCAAGTCGTAGGCCGGTGCAAGACAGAAGCCTCGCAGAAGCGTATTCCAATCGATCCTTATACGGCCGCCGATTTGTTGGCCTGGCATGCGGTGACACCGTATAGGGAACCTGACGACTATGTTTTCGCTGCCACGAGCAACCGCTCTGGGAAGAAAAAGCGCAAGCAGCCGATCTGGTTGTCGACCGTCATGCGCTATCACATCCAGCCGGTAGTCAAGCGACTTAGCATCAAGAAGCGAGTCAACTGGCACACCTTCCGGCGCACCTACACTTCGCTGCTCCACGCCAATGGCGAGGACGTGAAGGTGGTGCAGGAGCTCTTGCGACACGGTTCGGTCAAGGTAACGATGGACGTCTACGCGCAAGCGCAGATGTCAGCGAAGCGTGAAGCACAGAGAAGGGTCGTGGAAATGATGCGTCCGGAGGTGGTGCATGCGGCAGCTGTCGGCGCATAGCGAATGGGTCCCCGATGGGTCCCCGGCGATTTGGCGGCAAGACCGCTAAGTTGTTGATTTTATTTGGCGTCCCCGACGGGATTCGAACCCGTGTTACCGCCGTGAAAGGGCGGTGTCCTAGGCCACTGGACGACGGGGACGCTGGCGGGTTCGCGAATGGTGCCGGGCGGCAGCGCGATGCCCACGTAAGGCTGACTTTGAGGCTACCAAGGGGTGGGGGTGGTGTCAAAACGGCCGGACGTTTCGTGGTAGTGCAGTTTAGTGACCGCGCAGCATCACCGCGCAGCATCGATGTTTAGATGGGTCACCTGATCGCTGCTTGCGCAGGCTCTGCACCCGCAGATGCTATAACCCAATCACATGCGCAAGTTCCACTATCTTGACACACTGACCATCGTCTTCGTCGTCGTTCTAGTGATTTCGAACCTCGTCGGACCGAAGATGTGCCAGGTCGGGCCGTTCAAACTGAGCGGCGCGGAACTGCTCTTCCCCATCACCTATATCTTCGGCGACATCTTTACCGAGGTGTATGGCTATGCCGCGTCGCGGCGGGCCATCTGGATGGGTTTCCTGGCGATGGGCCTTCTGTCGGTCTTCGGAGAGATTGCGGTGGCGCTGCCGCCCGCGCCGGACTGGCACAATCAGCAGGCCTTTGCGACGGTCTTTGGACTTGTGCCGCGCTTCGCTATTGCCAGCCTGGTGGCCTACTGGGCCGGTGAGTTCACCAATTCTTATACGATGGCCAAGCTCAAGCTGTTGACCAAGGGCTCGAAGCTGTGGACGCGTACCATCGGTTCGACGCTGACCGGTCAGGCGGTCGACACGACCATCGTGATCATGATCGCCTTCTACGACGCGCCGTGGGCGGCGAAGGCGAACATTATTCTGTCTTCGTATCTCGCCAAAGTTGTCTATGAGGTGCTGGCGACGCCTCTGACGTATGCCGTGGTGTATGGATTAAAGAAATCGGAGCGCGTGGACACCTTTGACGAACACACCTCCTTCAATCCGTTTCGCCTGCGCTCCAACTCGGCTGAGCAGAGTGCGAATGCCTGCTCGCGATAGGCTCAGAGTATGAATGTGGGAGAAGAGCGCATGCGGGCGATCATGGTCCAAGGGTCAGGCGACGCGAGTACGATGCGCGTTGCCGAGGTGCCGCGCCCGGCGCCGAGACCAGGCGAAGTGCTTATCAAGGTTGCAGCCGCCGGCGTGAACCGCGCCGACATTGTGCAGCGCAAGGGACATTATCCGCCGCCAGCCGGCATCACCGACATCCTGGGGATGGAGGTGAGCGGACACGTCGCTGCGACAGGCACGAATGTGGCGCGATGGAAGACCGGCGATGCGGTGTGTGCGCTGCTTGCCGGCGGCGGCTACGCGGAATATTGCGTGGCGCCGCAGGGGCAGGTTCTGCCAATCCCAGAAGGCGTCTCCCTGGAGGACGCCGCGTCGTTACCGGAAGCCGCCTTCACGGTTTGGGCGAATCTGTTCTTCGACACGCAGATGCTGCGGACGCGGGAATCGCTTCTGATCCAGGGCGGATCGAGCGGCATCGGCTCCTTTGCGATCCAGGCTGCGCGGCACATCGGGGCGCGCGTGGTGACGACTGCCGGCTCAGCGGAGAAGTGCGCCTATTGCCGCGACCTAGGTGCCGAGGCGGCCTGGAACTACAAAGAAGAAAACTGGGTGGCGGCCGCGTGGGCGTGGTCGGAGGGCAAGGGCATCCAGGTGATCCTGGACATGATCGGTGGCGACTACTTCGGTAAGCACATTGAACTGCTCGCGTCGCGGGGAAGACTGATCCATATTGCGACGACCAAAGGTGCCGAAGTGACGCTGGACCTGCGCGAGGTGATGCGCAAGCGACTGGTCGTAACTGGCTCTACGCTGCGCGCACGCAGGCCGGAGGAGAAGAGCCTCCTGCGCGAGGGCGTCGAAGCGAAGCTGTGGCCGGCAATCGCGAGCGGCGCGATTCGGCCGACAGTGCATGCCAGGTTTCCGCTGGCCGACGCGGGAGAAGCGCACCGGCTGATGGAATCAAGTGCACATCTCGGCAAAATCGTGCTGACGCTCTAGCAGGCGATTGATACGGCGGCCGGCGTGTACACTGCCGTCGCCACCAAATCTCGATTTGGAGTCGGATGATGATCGCCGCTCGTTGTGCCGCTTACCTTTGTCTGTTCTCCGGTATTGTTCTTACGTTGCATGCGGAGAGTGCGGGGCCGAACACCCGCACGCCCACTGCTCCGAAGAGTGTGACTGCTCCGCAAGGAACGGCGAGCACTCCAGTGGACATCCCGGACCTGCTGAACACAGTGCGGCTGGGCGGCGCTGCATGGTCGCCGGATGGCCGGCAGATATTGTATTCCGGCAGCGCATCCGGACGTATCAACCTCTGGATTATGAACTCCGACGGGACTGAAGCGCATCAGCTCCTCCACTCGGACGATGCGCAGTCCGGGGCCATCTGGTCGAAAGATGGCCAGAAGGTCGTGTACCAACAGGATCGCGGCGGAGATGAGATCTACGACCTCTACACGGTAGCCGCCGCCGGGGGCACGCCGCAGAACCTGACACAGACTAACCAGGTCAGTGAGACCAATCCGCACTTCTCACCCGATGGCAAACTGCTGGCGTTTCAGCATAAGGAGAAGCAGGGATCGTCCATCAATCTCGCGGTGATGGACTGGAGCACGCATCAAGTGCGGCTGCTCACACACGAGAAGGATCCGAAGCGCTCCTGGGATATCGTCACTTGGAGCCCGGATGGAAAGACGCTATACGCGAACCGGGGCGACCTGCACGAAGATGTGAGCGCCTGGAGTGTAGATGTCGCGACTGGCGATGCGCGCGAGCTGACGGCGCACAAAGGCAATGTGCTCATCGGGGCGTCCAGTCTGTCTCCGGATGGAAAGACACTCTTAATCGGATCGAACGAGAAGGACGGCTACGGCAATGTCGCACTTCTGGACCTCGCGACCCTGCAAAAGAAGTGGATCACAGACACGCAGTGGGACGCGCAGCCGGGCAGTTTCTCACCCGCGGGCGATCTCTTCACGTGGTCGTTGAATGCAGACGGACGCACGTCGATTCATTTCACGGACGCCAAGACCTACAAGGAAGTGCCGCGTGCGATCCCGGAAGGGCTGAACTATGAGAACGGCAACCCAATCCCCTTCGCGCTGGACGGCCGGCTGTTGTTCGTGCACCAGGACTCGACCCACGCACCAAACTTCTACGTGCTGGGCCTGCACGGCGCCCCGGTCCAGATCACGCACGTCGAGAGTCCGGGGCTTCGCAAGGCAGTGCTGCCGCCCGCGCAACTCGTGCATTATGCGAGCTTCGATGGCAAAATCATCTCCGCATTTCTCGCGATGCCATTCAACCTGAAGCGCGATGGCAGCAATCCGCTGATCGTGCTGCCGCACGGTGGCCCCACCGGCCAGGTGGAGGACAGCTTCTCCCCGCGCATCATCGCGCTAGTCTCGCGCGGATACACCGTGATTGCCCCGAACGTTCGTGGCTCGACAGGCTATGGCGTAGCCTTTGAGAAGGCGAACTATCAGGACCTGGGCGGCGGCGATCTGCAGGATGAGATCTACGGCGTGAAATGTATGGAAGCGACCGGCTATATCGATCCAAAGAAAGTTGGCATTACGGGCGGCTCCTATGGCGGGTTCATGACGCTGATGGCCATCGGCAAAGCGCCTGACATCTGGGCGGCGGCAGTGGAGGAGTACGGCATCATCGACTGGTACACCATGCTGCAGCACTCCGATCCACTGTTGCAGGAGTACGAGAAGTCGCTGCTGGGTGATCCGGTGAAGGATCGTGCGAAGTACGAAGCGGCATCTCCCATCCAGTTTCTTCGCAAGGAGCGCGCGCCGCTGCTCGTCATGCAGGGTGAGCGCGATATCCGCGTGCCGCGTGAGGAGGCGGCTCAGGTAGTGGATATCCTGAAGAAGGAAGGGCGGACCGTGGATGCGGTCTACTATCCGCAGGAGGGCCATGGCTTCATGAAGCGGGAAGACCAGATCGACGAGATCACGCGTATGGTGGCCTGGTTCGACAAATATCTAAAGGGCCCACAGTAGATTGGTGAGCACGAGACACAGGATGGTCAGACGCATTGCCGGCAATGACTGAAGGCGCACCGCGGCGACGGTGGCGCATCGCCTGGCTGATGGGGTTGGGCGTGCTGGTCAACTACTTTGATCGCGTCAACCTCTCGGTCTCGCATGGTGCGCTGTACACGGCCTTCGGCATCTCGGATGTTGCCTTCGGCTATCTCTCCGCCGCATACAACTGGAGCTACGCGCTCTGCCAGTTGCCGGTGGGCGTGGTGCTGGACCGCTTTGGCGTGCGGCGTGTGCAGCGCATCGGCATCTTTATCTGGAGCATGGCCTCGTTCGCCGCTGCCCTCACAACCAATCTCACAGGATTTTTCGCTGCACGGCTGCTGCTGGGTATCGGCGAGGCGCCGACCTTCCCAGCGAACGCGAAGGCAATCGGCGTCTGGTTCCCAGCACGCGAGCGCAGCTTTGCTACGTCACTGACCGACGCAGCGGCAAAAGCCGCCTCCGCCATCGGAGTGCCGCTGCTGGGCATTCTGCTGCTGCGCGTCGGCTGGCGCTGGAGCTTTGCCGCAACCGGCGCGATCAGCCTACTCTATCTGCTCATCTTCTGGGTGGTGTATCGCGAACCCGAAGAAGATGCGGAGCTGACCGATGCGGAGCGGCGGCTGATTGCCGAGACGCGGCAGAATGAACCGCCTGCCGCTGAAGGCCCCGCATTGTCGCTGGGAGCGCTGCTCAAGCAGCGCAAAGTCATCGGGCTCTCTCTCGGCTTCGGCTCTTACAACTACGTCTTCTATCTGCTGCTGACATGGCTGCCGAGCTATCTTTCGGGCGCGTTGCATATTGACCTGCTGCATTCCTTCCTCTACACCGGCGCGCCATGGCTCTTTGCTACCGCGACCGACCTGTTCATCGGCGGCCTGCTGGTGGACGCACTGGTATCGCGCGGATGGAACGCACCACTGGTACGGAAGGTTGTGCTGGTGGCGGGAACGGCATGCGGGCTGGGCATTCTGGGCGCATCATATGCGCATACTGCTTCGAGCGCGCTGGCATGGATCAGCCTGTCGATCGGCGGACTCGCCGCCGCCGCGCCGGTCGGCTGGTCGATTCCGGCGTTGATTGCACCGCGGGCGAGCGTCGGCAAGCTCGGCGGTATCGTGAACTTTGTATGTCAGGTCTCAGGAATTACTGCGCAAATCCTCACCGGCTACATCGTGAGAGCGACGCACTCCTATGCGCTGGCCTTTAGTATCTCGGCGATCTACCTGCTGCTCGGAATTGCCGGCTACCTGGTGCTGCTGGGGCGTATCGAGCCGATGAAGGTGAAGACCGCTCACTTCCCTGCTGTGTAGCGCTTCTCAACACCCGTGCGGCCATTGTGTACGGTAAGGCTGCCATCGCGCCTGGCAGTGAGCTCGATATCGTGACCGGCGTCGGGACCGTCGAGATTGGCGATGTACTCAGACTGCGTATTGTGTGCGGCGCCGCCCTCATCTGAATAATGTAACTGCCATAGCGCCTCAATACCCGGTGTCTTGCGAACTGTATCGAGCGTTGGGATGGAGCCGCCCTTCTTCGCACCGTTATCCATAATGGCGACGCGCGGATGGATGGCATCGACGAGGGCGGGGCTCGAGCTCTGATACCAGCCGTGGTGCGAGACGACCAGCACGTCCACCTTGCCGAGCCGGTTGTCTGGGCACATCAGGTCGCGCTCCTTGTCCCAGGTCAGGTCGCCGAGATCGAGAATCTTCAGGCTGCCGAAGCGGATCAGCACGCCGAGCGAGCGCGCATTCTCGGTCTGGTCGGGCGGACGAATCTCGCTCTTCTTGCAGAATGCGTTGGGCTCGCCCGCGCCCGCTAGTGGACTCTCGATCACCTTGCCGTCGGCGCTGATGACAGTGACGTCCATCCCTTGAATGGACAGGCGATCACCGGGCTTAGGCACGATTTCCTTTGCGTTTGTCTCTGCAAGCACCTTCTGAAAGGCTGCGTATCCACGCTCGGTCGCACCGTGGTCGAGCTCACGGTTCGGTCCGTGGTCGATAAAGGTGCTAACCGGAATGCGCTGCACCAGCTGCGGAACACCACCTACGTGATCGTCGTGATAGTGGGTGATGAGCACATAATCGATGCGGCTCAAGCCTGCGCTTTTCGCTGCTGTGAGTATGCGGTCGGCGTCGCGAAAATTGTTGCCGGGCCAACCGGTATCAATCAGCAGCGACTTCCCTGCGGGGGTGACGAACAGCGTCGATTGACCGCCCTCCACATCAATGAAGTAGATGCGAAGCTTGCCGCCGGCGGCTCCCTGCGCCTGCAACGAAAGTACAACTGCGAATGTGGCAAAAAAGACGAAAAGCGCGCGGAGACGAAGCATCATGAGTTGCTGCCTTTGCTGGGGTGCGAAACCGTGGCGCGCATAGCGCCGGTGGAGATGCCGCCATCCACCAGCAGCGTCTGGCCGGTGATGTAGCGGCTGGATTCAGAGGCGAGAAAAACGATGGCACCGTCGAGGTCGTGCACATCGCCGGGTCGCTTCACCGGGATGCGATCGACCAGATAGTCCACCCACGCCTGGTTTTCATAAAGGACCTGATTTTGGGCGGTGCGAAACCAGCCGGGCGCGAGGCAGTTGACGGTGATGCCATGCGGCCCCCAGTCATCGGCGAGGCTCATCGTAAGCTGGCGCACGCCGCCGCGGCTGGCGCCGTAAGGCGCGAGGCCCGCATAGCCGAAGACGCTGGTGACGGAACCGATGTTGATGATGCGGCCGTAACGATGCTGCACCATGCCACGCGCAATGGCCTGCGCGACGAAGAAGGTGCTGCGCAGATTGGTGTCGAGCACCAGGTTCCAATCATCCCAGGTGACATCAAGCGCAGGCTTGCGGACATTGCAGCCGGCATTGTTCACCAGAATGTGGATCTGCGGAAATGCAGCGTGTACCTGCTCGGCCATGCTGAGGATGCTGGCCTGATCGCGCACATCGAGCGCGACCGGGTGCGCACGGCGGCCGAGCGATTCGATTTCGGCAACAAATGGCGCCAGATTATCCGTCCTGCGGCTGGTAAGGATGAGGTCCGCGCCGGCAAGCGCCAGTGCGCGCGCGAAATGCTGGCCGAGACCGCGGCTGGCTCCAGTGACCAGGGCTACCTGACCGGAGAGATCGAACAGTGCAGTGTCCGGTCCGGGGTGCACGTGGGGATTCACGCCGGCGCGCCTTCCTGATTTTGACCAGATCTGGGATCGAGAACCACTTTCATCAGGTTCGGCTCGCGCGCGTAGAGGCGTGCAAACCACGAAGGGCCCTCCTCCAGCGGCGCGACTGCCGTGATGAGCGGTGCAACCTTGATCTTTCCGGCGGCGATCCACTCCATGGCCTGCGGATATTCGCCGGCCGACGCACAGGACCCCTGCAGACGAATTTGTCGCGTCACCACCTTCTGCAGCGGGATCGCGACCTCGGGCGAGATATTGCCGACCAGCGCGACCGTGCCGCCTTTGCGTGTGCAGTCGATCGCAGTTACGACAGTCTCCGGACGGCCGACAGCTTCAAAGGTCACGTCGACACCCCGGCCATTGGTGAGCTGTTCGATACGCGAGGTCAGCGATTCGCCGGAGCTGTCGATGACCGCGTCCGCACCCAGTGAGCGCGCCAGTTCGAGGCGCGTGGCATCCACATCGGTAACAAAGATGCGCGAGCAGCCAGAAGCGCGGGCCGCCTGCAGGATGAGTAGACCGATCATGCCCGCGCCGATGACCAGCGCCGTCCCGCCGCCGGCGACCTCGGCGACGCGCACCGCATGGATGGCAACGGAGACGGCTTCGAGCATCGCCGCATCGGCAAAGGAGAGATCCTCCGGCAGGCGATAGAGAATGCGCTCAGGAACAGTTACATACTCAGCAAATGCGCCGGCGCGGCGATAATCGCCGCAAGAGACACCGACTACCTGACGATCGTTGCAGAGATTGACCTCGCCACGCTGACAGAATTCGCACTTGCCGCAGTAGACAGTAGAGTCAAAGGTAACGCGGTCGCCGGCCCGGTAGCCGCTTACGCCGCGACCAACACCGGCAACCACGCCAGCCGCCTCGTGACCCATCACGATGGGCGGAATGCGCCGCCCGGAGCCGCCGTCATAGCCATGAACGTCGCTGCCGCAGATACCGCAGGCTGCGACGCGGATGAGGACCTCACCGGCACCCGGAGTGGGAGCAGGCAGGTCCGCGATGGACAGATGTTTATATTCGGAGAGCAGCAGGGCCTTCATGCGCGCCTTCAGGGTACAGCAGAAAGCCCCCGGCTATGGCCAGGGGCTTGGTGGGCGGGTTCGCCCAAAACTCATGCGCTGAAGGAAGACCCGCAGCCGCAGGTGCTCTTCACGTTCGGATTTTCAAACTTGAAGCCGGCCGCTTCGAGGGTCTCCACGTAGTCGACCACACAGCCGTTGAGGTACATCAGCGATGTGGCATCGACAAAAACCTTCATGTCATCGAATCTGAAGATCTTATCCATCATGCCGGCCTGATTCTCGAAAGACATCGAGTACTGAAAGCCGGAGCACCCGCCGCCCACCACGCCAATGCGCAGACCGGCCGGAAGAGGATCCTGCGTCGCCATGATCTCCCGCACCTTAGCGATGGCTCCATCGGTCAGGGTAAGGGGCGCCTGCTTGGGCGCGCTGGACTGGTCGGTCAAAGGCTGAGCAATGGTTGCCATACTCTGGTTCTCCCCCTGGAGATGATGTTGTCTCTATTTTAAGACGGCAGCCAATCCCGGACAAGTCTTATCCGAATTGCCGCCTTACCTGAACAGATGCGAAGCGGGGCAATTTCGTCGCAGGATTGGCAGAATCGCTCCTCTTTCGGGCTATTGCTTGGCGGTGATTTTGGTTGCGATCCGGTCGTATTGCTCCTGGGTCAGCAGCCCCCGGTGCACCAATGCGTGTGGGCTGCGATAGGGCCGCCCCTTGACGATGTCGTGGGCCTTGCTGATGCTGATTCCGGGCAGCATGGCGATGCTCGCAGTCGAGGCGCTATTGATGTCTACCAGATCGCTGCTTTCGTCCTGTTTGTTGCTGCTCACGCCGTCCTTAACGCCCTGCGCGACTGCGTTTACGCCATCTACAGCCCTCGCCGCCGCGACCTTGGTGCCGGCCGCAAGCTGTTTAGCACCCTTCTGGACCTGCCGGGTCGCCTCGGCCGACTTCTGACGGATCTCCTGATCGTTCTGGCTGGTCGAATGATCGGTGCAGCCGATGAGTGCAATCGCGAGGACGCCAAGGGCACAGATTGCCGCAATTTCGAGAAGACGACGAGGTACGAACTGTTTCTTCATCCGCAAAGTCTCCGTAGGTTGGAGCCGGTGTCTCTGGCCCATTCTCTCCGGGGAAGGACCGGTCCATAGCGTGTGATGTGCAACCCCGGGCTTCAGGGTGGCCGCGGGTGCAGATTCCAGGCCGCAATGATACGCAAATCATCGGCCGCCGGGATCAATCTGTGCAGGGTGCGGAAACTCCTGTATTGCATTCCAGGTAATTATCTAGTACTCAACTAGCCAGTTATCCGCCCATATATTCCACATACTGAAATAAACCCTGAAATATGTTGTCAACGGTCCCGCAAAAAGACTAACTTTCACTCCAGAACGGCCCCTCTTTCCCCCAGAGACCGGCTGTAAAGCAGGGTTTGCCGCATCTGGCACCGGCACTGGGACCGCTCACGGATGAACCGGAGGTGCTGTATGCACTACCTGACCATCGTCTTCATCGTCTGGGCAGTCGCTGCTACCGTCCTGCTGGCACTGCTTGCCTACCGCTCCACCCTAACCCGTTACGAAGAGGATTGCCTCTTCCTGGGCGACTGCAACGACCATCAGCACAAGGAACAGGAGAGCATCCTGGCCCGCGTGCGGAAGGTACAGCCTGCCGTACGCTTCATGACTGTCGCTACCTGCGTCATGTCGGCAGCACTGGTCGGCACATTCCTGTTCCAACTGGTCCAGCAGCTCAACGCACCCGCCAGCTAGTTTCGCCGGCGGGCCAGGGTCGGTAGAACGCACGGGGGAAATGCCTGACCCGAAATCGGTCCTTAGCTGGGACCCTCCTCATCGGTGTCGTTCGACTGTTCGCCGTTGGTTGTGACGACGGTGCGGATGGTTCCCTTTGCGTTCACATCCACCTGCGCGGTCTTGCTGAGATGGAAGAAGGCACCCCGCGGGTTCTTCATTCCCCACTCCACATAAGGAACACTGAAGTGCGTGGTGGCGCTGAGCGCGTTACCCACGCGGACCAGGTGCACCTTCATCTGCAAGGGATGGTCGGTACCGTGGATGTTCAGCATTCCCTCGGCAATCACATCCGAAGAGCCGTTCGCCTTGGGCACCTGCCCGCGCAGATGCTCCGCGTGGAAGAAGATGGACGGATAGCGCTTGCTCTCGAGCACCTCCTCCTGCATCTCCTTGTCACGCGCCGCATTGCCGGTGCGGCCGGTAGTGGCATCTACTAGCAACTCCCCCTGCGCGAGGGTCGAATCGGGATCGATCGCGACTGCGCCGCCTTTGAACTGGAAGGTTCCCCGCACATCGCGCGGTAAACTGCCGACTTTGAAGTGGACCTCTGTCGATTGGGGATCGAAATGAATGGCGATGTTGCGGGCGGGAACCGCGGCAGAAGGCTTGGGACGCGGAGGCGTTTGCTGCGCGCCTGCGGGCAACAGGGCGATCGAGAGAACAGGAAAGAGCAGGCAACGGGCACGCGGCATCATGCGGACACGTCCTTTCTGCAACCGAGTCTATGAAGGACTGATGAAACGAAGATGCGGCGAACGGGATGGGGGTTGGAGGAGACCTGTTCTGACGCTAAAGCACAGATGGTATGGCGTGGAGAGATCCGCTCCGTGCAGCCGTTCCCCGAGAGAACAACGGGAGAGAACGGCTGCGTTCGGAATTCTGTCCCGACCTTAGAGTATCTGTACTTTGCGTTACTCAGCCAGAGCAAGCTGATGCCGCACATCGGCTCCGCGCACCCAGAAGATGACGTCGGTTGCAATGTTGGTAGCGTGGTCGGCGATACGCTCCAGGTTGCGCGCAGTGATGACCGCGTTCAACGCCTGGAGGCTGGCATCCGGCGACTGCTGCATGACCTGGATCAGATCCACATGTGCGGTGCGGTTCATATGGTCGATGTCGTCATCCATCTCGCGGACAGACTCGGCCAGCGGCGCATCGGCCTCGATGAGAGACTGAACCGCGCGCCGGATCATATCCGTTGCGTGCATTCCCATGGCCGCAATGTCGACGGGCAGGGTCGCGGCCGGAACGCGGAGCATGTCCTCCGCGCGACGGGCAATGCTCATCGACTGGTCGCCGATACGCTCCAGATCCGCATTGATCTTGATCACGGACAGGATGAAGCGCAGATCGATGGCCATAGGCTGCTCCTTCGCGAGGAGCTCATAGGCCATCTCATCGACATCGCGCTGGGCCATGTTGATGGCCGCCTCGTTCTCGCGGACGAAGGTGACGAGCCGCTCATCCCGCTCCAGATACGCATCCACGGCGTACTCCACGGCCTGCTGCGAGAGCGCGGCCATGGCAAGCAGCTTGTCCTTCAACTGCTCGAGCTGCTGATGGAAATGAATGCGGGGCACGGGGACGACTCCTTAACGCATTGTGCATGAGCACAACGTAAATTCGCATGAAAATATGTGCATCTTTTGGGGCAGACGCGCCCACGGGTTACTGCAACATTCTGTTAGATGCTTAGACGCTGACTCAGCCCAGCCGGGATCGGGCTTCGCGGGTAGCTTCGTAGATCTGGTCGAAGGAGTCGACGGCGTAGACCACCTTCTGCATCTCGGAGATGTTGAAGTCGCGATTGATCACTTCGTCGAGATTGAAGTCGCGAATCTCCGGCCCGCCGGAGAGCACGTAGGTGGACTCGCCATGCGAGGAGATCAGTCCCGAGCCGTAGAGCTTGATCTTGCCGTTCTGCCGGATGACCCCGAACTCCACCGTGAACCAGAAGAGCCGAGCCATGCGGTCCAGGTCCTCCTGGCGGGTGAGGCCGGCGCAGACCTGTCCATAGCTCTGCAGAAAGTCGGCAAATATCGGATGCGCGTGCATCGGAACGTGGCCAAAGACGTCGTGGAAGATGTCCGGCTCCGGCGTGTACTCGAGTGACTCGCGGGTTCGCAGCGTGGTTGTGGTGGGAAAACGCCGCGCGGCGATCATTTCAAAGAATGCCGGGCCGGGTAGATAGCCGGAGACTGCGGTCGCATTCCAGCCAGTGCGCGGCGCCAGCAGCGTGTTCACTTGAGCCAGGTCCGGGATGACGTCCTGGCGCAGGCCGACGTTGTGAAAGCCGTCAAGGTACTCCTGGCAGGCATGCTCCTCAAGCTGTGGCATGCGACGGCCGACGAGCTCCGCCCACACGGCGTGCTGGTCCGCGGTATACCGGCTCCAGTCCTGCTGGATGAGGTACGACGCAGCAAGCGGAAGGCTGGGAGCAGAAGCGGTAGCGGCCATGGTGAAATCCCTCTCTGGACTAAGGATAGAACGATTCCGGTGCTCTGCGCAGGTGTAGGCTGACCCCGCTGAACCTGACCCCGAGAAACCTTTGAGAATCGCAGGCCTGATCGCTGAGTGTCAATGAACGTCCGTCACATCTGGCGAGACCGCGCCTGACCGGTATATCGTGGAAGGTTGCCCGGCGACCGGTTACGCGGCTATACGCGGTGCCGTGCATTGGAGGGTCAACAATGGCGACCATGGTGCATCCCGAGACTCAGGCGAAGAAGGACTTCCTGCCGCTGAACGGCACGGATTATGTCGAGTTCTATGTAGGCAACGCGCGGCAGTCCGCGTACTACTACCGGCTTGCCTTTGGCCACAAGCTGGTTGCTTATGCGGGGCCGGAGACGGGGCAGCGCGACCGCGCCTCCTACGTGCTGCAGCAGGGCAAGGTACGGCTGGTGTTGACGACACCGCTACACCCGGAGGGCGAGATCGCGGCACATATCCTGAAGCACGGCGACGGCGTAAAGGATGTGGCGTTGTGGGTGGATGATGCCCGGTCGGCGTGGCGGGAGACGACCAAGCGCGGCGCGAAGAGCGTGCGCGAGCCCTTTGAGCAGAAGGACGACCATGGCACGGTGGTGATGGCGAGCATCGGCACCTACGGCGAGACCATCCACACCTTTGTCGAGCGCACCCACTACAACGGGCCTTTCCTGCCCGGCTTCCGCGCGACGCCGGAGGACCCGCTGGCGCGCCCGGTGGGCCTGCTGCACATCGACCACATGGTGGGCAACGTGGGCTGGAACCAGATGAACACCTTCGTTGACTTCTACCGCGACGTAATGGGCTTCGGGCTCTACCAGCACTTCGACGATGCCGATATCTCGACTGAATACTCCGCGCTGATGTCGAAGGTGATGGCGAACGGTAATGGGCGCGTGAAGTTTCCCATCAACGAGCCGGCGGAGGGACGCAGGAAGTCGCAGATCGAGGAGTATCTGGACTTCTACCGCGGCCCTGGCGTGCAGCATCTGGCGCTGGCGACAGATGACATTTTGCAGACGGTGGCCCAGTTGCAGCACCAGGGCGTGGAGTTCCTGAAGGTGCCGCATAGCTACTACAGCAGCCTGCAGGAGCGCGTCGGCAAGATCGATGAGCCGGTCGATGAACTGGAGAAGCTGGGCGTCCTGGTCGATCGCGATGACGAAGGCTACATGCTGCAGATCTTCACCAAGCCGGTCGAGGACCGCCCGACGCTCTTTTACGAGATCATCCAGCGCAAGGGCAGCCGTTCTTTCGGCAAAGGGAACTTCAAGGCGCTGTTTGAGGCGATCGAGCGGGAGCAGGCTGAGCGCGGAAATCTGTAGATAGATAACAGCAGACAACTTCAGATAACGGCATACAACAGCGGCTTCTGCCTATGTCTGTAGTTGTCTCTTTTTCTTCGCAGTTGTCTACTTGCGGTTATGCGCACCTTCGATTCCGCCCGCGAGTCCGTCCAGAACATTTACAAGTTGATGATCGGCGCAATCGTGCCGCGGCCGATCGCCTTTGTCTCTTCACTGGATGAGCGTGGCGTGCGCAACCTGGCGCCCTTCAGCTATTTCACTGCGGTGTCGGCTGATCCGCCGGTCGTGCTCTTCTGTCCGTCAGTTCGTCGCGACGATCCGCAGCGCGGCCTTGTAGCGCACAAGGACACGCTACTCAATGTGATCGCCACACGGGAATTTGTCATCAATGTGGTTACAGAAGCGATCGTCGAAAGGATGAACCTCACCTCCGCACAGGTGCCCCCGGAGGTGGATGAGTTCGAATTGGCGGGGCTGACACCGCTGCCGAGTGAACTGGTGAAGCCGCCTCGCGTAGCGGAAAGTCCGGTGCAGATGGAGTGCCGCCTTCGTCAGATCATCGAGGTCAGCGACCGGCCCGCCGGCGGCAGCATTGTGCTGGGCGAGGTGCTGCGCTTCCACGTGCGCGAGGATCTGGTCGAGAATTTTCGCATCGATCCCGAGAAGCTTGCCGCGATCGGCCGCATGGGCGGCCCCACTTACGTACGTACACACGATCGCTTCGACCTGAAACGGCCGGAATAGCCCCTGCGGCTAAAAACTAGTCGAGTTCGGCAACAGCGCTGGCGCTGCGGCCGCCCGGTCCGTGCTTGAGCGGAACCCGCACTCCCGCATCCGGCTCCCCGGAGGGTGGAGGCGTGCTGCGCCGTCCGGACAGGAGTTCTCGCAGACGCTGCAGAATTCGCTTCATGGGCGAAATGCTACTCCTTTTCCGCGGGTAGGCTGCGCCTTTCCTGTAAGCACGAAGATGCTAGCCTGAGTGATCGTCATGGTGCAGCAATTCCGATGCATCCGGCCGAAGTTTTCCCGAGAAAAGATACCGAAAGGTCCAGCAGCGTACTATGCGCCTTCTCGAATATTTGGTCGATATGTTCATCCAAAGCTTCGGTATTACTCGGCCAAGCGAGGCGCAGCGCCGGCGCGTGACGTTGCTGCTGGGCGGTGCGCTGCTCACGGCTGCGCTGCTGGTCATCGCAATCGGCGTGGGCATGGTGTTGTATCTGCACACCAGCCGTTAGAAACTTGCTACTATTGGCGTTGCTTATATCACCTTGCAACACACTGTCATTGACGAATTACCTTTCGGGTGTAGGATTCCCCGCGGGGGGACTGCGATGCGGATGCGAGGATTTGTTGTTGCAGTTTTGGGAGTCGTCGCTGTGGTGGCAACGACGGCGCGGCCGGCGACGGCACAGCAAATAACATGCTCGTCGGATAATGGCCGGCGGAACTATTGTGCGGCGGATACCCGCGGCGGAGTATCCATGGTTCGGCAACGCAGCGGTTCAGCCTGCACGCAGGGTTATAGCTGGGGCTATGACCGGCGTGGTATCTGGGTCGACCGCGGCTGTCGCGCCGATTTCATGATCAACACGGGCAGGCCGGGACGCCCGGCTTATGGCCCTGGCGGTCCGGGCGGCGGCCAGTCGATCACCTGCTCCTCGGACAACATGAGGAGGAATTACTGCGCGGCAGACACTCGACGCGGCGTGCAAATGGTCAGACAACGGAGCGACGCACGCTGCATTCAGGGCTCTACCTGGGGCTACGACCGGCGCGGTATCTGGGTCGACCGCGGCTGCCGGGCCGATTTCCTGGTTCGCTAGCGCAGCACGGCGGAGAAACACGAGAAGGCCGGACGGCATGTCTGCTGTCCGGCCTTTTGCTTGGCGCCACGATTTACCGTACCTCTCAGCCGAAGACGAGGGTGGCGGCGCCACCGGCGATGAGCAGACCGCCGATGATCTTGGGCGCGGTAAGACTCTCTCCCAGGAAGATCCACGCAAACAGGATGACCAGCACCACGCTGAGCTTGTCGATGGGCGCGACGGCCGACGCAGGACCCAATTGCAGCGCGCGGAAGTAGCAAATCCACGATAAGCCGGTTGCGATGCCCGATAGCACAAGAAAAAGCCAGGAGCGGCTTGCGATCGCGGCAATCGCATTGTGCCGGCCCAGCGCAATCGCGATGGCCCAAGTGAAGACCAGCACCACGGTGGTGCGGATGGCAGTGGCCAGGTTGGAGTCGATGCCGGCGACACCGATCTTGGCCAGAATCGCCGTTGCCGCTGCGAAGAGTGCTGAGAGAAGCGCCCAAAGAAGCCACGTCATGCACTCAGGATATGCGGTCCGGTGGCAATTTGGCCGCCATTCAGCCGACGAGCTGCGTCAGTTTGTCTTCGAGCGATGCGACCCGCGCGCGAAGCTGCGCGAGTTCGCTCTCGACCGTTGCAATCCGATCCGCGACTCCGTCGGGAAGCATCTCTGCCGATTGTGCTGTGCTCCGCGACGCCTCGGGATTACTTCCAGTAGCAGTTTCGGATATCGGCGACAGCAGATGGATATAGCGCAGCTCACGGGCGCCGGGCTCTCGCGGCAATGCGCGCGCCAGAGGAGGCTCGCGCTGGGCAAGCTGCTGCAGCGTGCTTTCCACTTCATCCATCCCGGCGAAGCTGTGCATGCGTTCGGTGCGGGCACGCAGCTCGCCGGGTGTCTGCGCTCCCCGCAGCAGCAGCACGCATAAGATGGGGCGCTCGCCGCGGCGCAGGTTGAACACCTCGCCGATGTGGTGCGCGTATTTCGCAACGCGGCTTTCGGTGCCGCGTACCGGTGCGGCCAGCCCCGCATCCTCGAGCTCGTGCAGGGCCATGCGCACCTCGTCCTCGGTCAGATCCATCACCGGGTGACGGCTCGAACGCTGATTGCAGGCGTTGGTCAGCGCCAGCAGGGAGAGCGGGTAGTACTCGGGCGTGGTGGTCTCCTTCTCTAGCAGCGAGCCCAGCGCACGAGCGGCAGACGTGGAGAGATGCAGTTCGAAATCCGGCATGAACATTGCTCCTGCACTCACCTTATCGCGATGCCCAGGCGCATGGAGCAGCGAAGTCTCGTACTCTAAGAAGAATGTCGAGCTCGATACTTCCCGCGCTCGAACGCGCAAAAACCGCGCAGCGCGCCGTGGCAACGTACTTCCTGGCGAACGGTATTGTGATGGGCGCGTGGGTACCGCATGTGCCGGACCGCGCACGGGACCTGCATCTGGATCCGGGTACGCTGGGCTGGGCATTGCTGGCGAGCGGCCTGGGCGCGGTAATGGCCATGCCGATCGCCGGCCG
>JAUTWX010000386.1 GCA_030838385.1 Acidobacteriaceae bacterium | reverse complement strand
GCCGCTCAGGCCATCCTGCTCCAGACCGATCAGATTCTGGTAAAGCCGATGAATATCCCTGCGCTGATCGAGACGATCGAGCAGAGGCTTGCAAGTGGACCTGTTCCGTCTCGCGTGATCGAAAGTTTGGCTACGATTCTCGAATCCTCGATCCCAAGCACCATTGACGCCTGGTTCGACCGCGTCGGGAACGACGAGAAGATCGCGGCCGTTTCCATGAGCCGCGAGCAGCGGGTCGGTCATCTTCCCAAAGTTTTGATCGACCTGGTCAATCGTCTCCGTTCTTTCAAATCTTTAGGAAGTCATGAACTGATATCAGTCGCGGCGCAGCAGCATGGGCGACTTCGGCGCCAACAGGGCTATTCGGCGGCAATGATGGTTGAGGAATCACGGATGTTGCAGGTCAGTATCTTTGAAACTTTGCAGAAGAATCTGGCGTGCATCGATTTCAGCATTCTTCTAAATGGAGTCATGACCATCGCAGATGAGGTGGATTCACAACTGAGCCAGGCCATGGACAGCTTTATAGACGAATCTCTTCTCGAGGCCACGCCCGCTTAGCAGTAGCTGCCTGGAAGGTCATGCGCCGATTGGCGTCACAGCATGCCCCGGCACGATGGAGCTTCAAGGGATGGCTGTTTACCGAGAGCGTTTTATTCGCCAATCCCAAATCCGGAAAAAGCAACGAATCCTGTTACAAATCTGCCAGATGTATCCACCCAATTCGCTACACTGGAAATAGCAACAAATCTGAACAGGGCTTCAGCCGCTCAACCAGTGCCACCAAAAAGTCCTTTGTTTGGACTTTTTGCGACTAACGCTTTTATATATCCGCACTTAGCCGCCGCATGCGGCCTAAGTTATTGATTCTGCGTAAGGCAGGCTGTCGCCGCCGCCCGTAAGTCCTTTGTTTAGATATTTTTAACCCATAAATCCTTTAGATCACCGCACTTAGCCATCCGCAGAGCATCTAAGCCAAACATTCCACAGGGGATGCGCGCCAGATCGGCAGGGGGGGTGGGGGGAGGGGGTGGGTAGCCCCGCAAACCGGTCAGTTCGCGGGTGCCAAATCGATACACTGAAGAGGCCATGATCCCTACCCTCGAATGGACCTCGGAAGGCGTTCGGTTTCTCGACCAGACGCGCCTCCCTCTCGAAGAGACCTACGTGCTGGCGAAGACCTATCAGGATGTCGCCGACGTCATCACCACCATGGTCGTGCGCGGCGCGCCCGCTATCGGCGTCTCGGCCGCGATGGGCGTCGCCCTCGGCGCGCGCCATAGCACCGCCACCACGCTGCCCGCGCTGCTCGCGGAAATCCGCGTCATCGGCAAGGTGCTCGCCGCCACCCGACCCACCGCGGTGAATCTCTTCTGGGCCATTGAGCGCATGCGCCGCCACGCGGCCGAGCTCGCCGCCGCACCCGGTGCCACCGTCGCCAGCGTGAAGCAGGGCCTCATCGCCGAAGCCGAGCGCATGTACAACGAAGACATCGCCGCCTGCCGCGCGCTCGGCGCCTTCGGCGCGGACCTGCTGCCGCAGAAGGCCGGCGTGCTCACCCACTGCAACGCGGGCGCGCTCGCCACCTGCGGCTACGGCACCGCCCTCGGCGTCATCCGCGCCGCTGTCGAGAGCGGACGCAAGATCGACGTCTACGCAGACGAGACACGCCCCTTCCTGCAGGGCGCGCGCCTCACCGCGTGGGAGATGATGAAGGACGGCATCCCCACCACCGTCATCTGCGACAACATGGCCGCCAGCCTCATGCACTCGGGCAAGCTCCAGGCCATCGTAGTCGGCGCCGACCGCATCGCCGCCAACGGCGACGTCGCCAACAAGATCGGCACGTATGGTATTGCCGTTCTCGCCAAAGAGCACGGCATCCCCTTCTACGTCGCCGCCCCCTGGTCCACCATCGATCTCGCAACCAAAACCGGCGCCGACATCCCCATCGAGCAGCGCTCGCCCATCGAGGTCACGCACCACGCAGGCAAGCAGCTCACGCCCAATCACGTAGGCGTATGGAATCCGGCCTTCGATGTCACACCAGCGAAATACGTCACCGCCATCATTACCGAGCGCGGCGTCCTACGCGCCCCGTACCCCGAGTCGCTGGATCGCCTCAGCCACGAAGCTGCCGTGCTCGCGTAGCAAAGGTGGAAGCTCAGGTGAGAAAGTGTCATTCTGAGCGCAGCGAAGGACCTGCAGTTGCACGCACTGAGACGAAGAAGATCAACTGCGGCAGAGCGTGCTTCTCTGCAAACTAGGCGCCCATCACCTTCAACGTCGGACTGACGTGCAGCTTGGCTTCCGTCGCCGCCTGCACGTCGGCGGGACGCAAACCCGGAGCAATCTCTTCGAGCACCAGCCCCTCCGGCGCCACACGGATCCACGCCATCTCGGTTGCGATGATATTGACCACCGCAAGTCCGGTCAGCGGCAGTGTGCACTGCTTCAGGATCTTCGGCCGTCCATCGCGCGTGGTGTGCTCCATGGTCACGATCACTCGTCGCGCACTCGCCACCAGGTCCATGGCGCCGCCCATCCCCTTCACCACCTTGCCGGGGATCATCCAGTTGGCCAGGTTGCCCTGCTCGTCCACCTCCATCGCGCCAAGGATGGAGAGATCGACATGCCCGCCGCGGATCATGGCGAACGATTCCGCTGAGGAGAAGTACGATGTGCCGGCAATCTCGGTCACCGTCTCCTTGCCGGCGTTGATCAGGTCCGGGTCCTCGGTACCGGCCAAGGGATACGGCCCCACCCCCAGCATTCCATTCTCCGACTGCAGCACCACCTCTACCCCCGGCGGCACATGGTTCGCAATCAAAGTAGGCATCCCTATGCCCAGGTTCACGTAGAAGCCGTCACGCAGCTCCAGCGCCGCGCGTCGCACAATCCGTTCGCGCTTGTCTGCGTCCAATGCCTTCGCTGCATCGGACGCCTTGGCTGGTGCAGCGCCCCCTGAATTTGATAGAGGATTGGATAGAGTACTCATAGAGCATTTCTCCTGTTGCTGTGGGTCATCCGAGAGCGGTCAGGTGCAGCTTTTCTTGACGGAAAATCTGCCTGGACATTCACTCCGTCGTCTACATCTACAGAAGAAATGCTCATAGTCGCCTCGTGATGTTGCCCGGTACCCTTGATATTCGACAGCGTTCACTCCTGCGCGGCACTGTGCTTGTAGTCGGCAGCCTGCTCGCATCCATGCTGCTCGCACACTGGCCGGACGACCCGCCATCGTTCAAGCTGCTCGTACCCACCCTCGTCGCCTTCTTCGGCACCTGGGACACGCTGCGCTGCCTGCGCGCCCGCTGGAGCTTCTATCATGGCGCAGTGATGATCCTTCTCTACATGGACGTCATGGTCATATCGATGATCCTCTTTCTCTTCCTCTATCCCTGGGGTAATTGGATCAAGTAGAAACTGGATCAAGTAGCGACTCGCACAGTACGCCGCTCGACGCGCTTCTCGTAGCTGTGGCCCTCGAAGATGCGTTGCACATAGATTCCCGGCGTCACAATCGCGTCCGGGTCGAGCGTGCCCGTCTCGACCAGCTCCTCTACCTCGGCAATGGTCACCTTTGCCGCGGTCGCCATCATCGGGTTGAAGTTGCGAGCGGTCTTGCGATAGATGAGATTGCCGGCCCGATCGCCCCTCCACGCCTTCACCAGCGCGAAGTCGGCGCGGAGCCAGCGCTCCATCACATAGCGCTTGCCCTCGAACTCGCGGACCTCCTTGCCCTCCGCCACCGGAGTACCCAACCCGGTCGGCGTGAAGAACGCCGGAATCCCTGCGCCGCCCGCACGAATGCGCTCGGCCAGGGTACCCTGCGGCACCAGGGTCAGATCCAGCTCGCCGCGGATGACCTTCTGCTCCAGCAGCTTGTTCTCTCCCACGTAGCTGCCGGTGTGCGAATCGATCATGCCTGCTTCGAGCATCAGCCCCATACCGAAGCCGTCCACGCCCATGTTGTTGCTGATGGTGCGCAGCCCTTTGACACCCTTGCGCACCAGCGCGGCGATCAGCAGCTCCGGAATACCGCAGAGCCCGAAGCCACCCAACATGAGGGTTGCGCCGTCGGGGATGTCGCGTACTGCCTCATCCGCATTCGCCACCAGCTTATGCATCAGTGCTCTCGCTCTTCGGCCAGCCCAGCCCGTGGCGGCGTAACCATGTGCCTACCATCAACCATCCATCGGACCACGGCCCGAAGCCTGCGTCGGCATTTATGTGTCCGCCGCCAGTCACAATCTCCAGATCTGCCTTCCATGCCTGCGCAAAGGCTTCGGCGCGGTCCAGCGTGCAGTAGGGATCGCTATCGCTGGCCACCAGTAACGCGGGCGTCGCGAGAGGTTCCATAGGAATGGGCGTGAAGGTATGGAGCGCCCCCGGTGCATTCGATCGTTCGGCATCCGCCGGTGCCACCAATACAACCGCAGCCACCGGGGCCTTCATGATGGCAAAAACGGTGGCCATGCAACCGATGCTATGCGCGAGAATAATCACGGGTGGTGCTGTACGGCGGATCGTCTGCTCAAGGACACTCGTCCAGGCGTTGGATTCGGGAACCGTCCAATCCTGCTGCGGCACGCGCTGAGCAGCATGGCCCAACTGCCCCTCCCACAGCGACTGCCAGTGATGCGGGCCGGAGTTTTGCCATCCCGGCTGGATGAGGAAGTGAGTCCCGATTTCCCTGTCTGGTTGCGGCTGGATCACGCCCGAGGATACTTCAGTCAGTGCTGCGGCGCCAACTCCAACGCAGTCCCTTCCATCTCAGTATTTTTGCTGGTGGCGCGATGAAATGGGATAGCATTGCGCTGCTGCCGTCATTCTCTCCGCAGGAGATTCGGGATGCTGAAGGGTTTTCGCGATTTCATCCTTCGCGGCAATGTCGTGGATCTTGCCGTTGCCGTTGTTATCGGCGCCGCTTTTGGCTCGGTCGTCACTGCACTGGTCGGTGACCTGATTACTCCACTAATCACTGCCATCGTGCATAAGCCCGATTTCTCATATCTGATCCTTGACGTTCACGGCGGCAAGATCAAGTATGGCGATTTTCTGAACGCTCTCATTTCGTTCCTGCTGATCGCGGCTGCCGTCTATTTCTTTGTCGTACTGCCGGTGAATACGCTGCTCAATAAATTCAAGAAGCCGGTGCCGGCGGCCCCACCGTCGACCAAGCCGTGCCCGGAATGCCTCAGCGATATTCCTGTAGCGGCGAAGCGCTGCTCACACTGCACGCAGCTTGTCGCCTGAGGCACGGTAGTCAGTCCAACTGCCGCAGCGCAGGCGAGCCAGCGAAGAATGCGATGAATGACAAGAGTGCCATCGCCGCCATTGCGGCGATGGCATCGCTGGTGGGCAGATGCCGCGAGAGCTCTCCCGCAAGCAGGCATCCCAATGGTGGCAGCCCAAGAAAGCTGGTCGCATAAATACTCATCACGCGGCCGCGCATCTTGTCCGACGTGAGCTGTTGTAGCGCCAGGTTCATCAGCGACGATGTCATGGTGAGGCCGAACCCTTCGCACCATGACATCGCGGCCGATAACGCAAAGCTGTGCGAATAGCAGAAGATGATGGCTGCGCCCATCACGAAGGTCCCTGAGAAAACGATCACGGGACCGCGATGACGAATGTGGCCGCGCACGGCGATGATGGCGGCGGCTACGAAGGCGCCGACGCCGGAGCAAGCCATCATGAGCCCAAGGCCGCGCTCGCCACTGTGCAGCGTGTTCTTCACGAAGTACGGCATAAAGGTGAGAAACGGAAATAACAGCAGACTGGCGCTGGCCACAAGCGCTACGAGGGCGAACATCTCGCGGCTGCGGCGCACGTAACGAAAACCCTCGACGAGACTGTGCCAGACACCCTGCTGTGCATGCGGGATCTCTGCCGGATATCGCATCCGCACCAGCGCGAACAACACCGCCATGAAGCTGAAGCCGTTGAGCAGGAAGTTCCCTGCCACTCCGGCCCACGCCATCGCATAGCCGCCGAGTGTCGGACCGATAACGCGCGAGAGGTTGAACTGTACCGAGTTGAGCGCAATTGCGTTGGGCAGATCGGACATGGGCACAAGTCGCGGCACCATCGCCTGATAGCTGGGCGCATTCAGCGCCATCGCAAGCCCATTCAGGAACGACAGCGCGGCCACCTGACCGATGGTGATGACCTTTGTGTATGCGAGTGCGGCCATCACGAAGGCGAGCACCGCCATCGCGGACTGCGTCGTAATCAGCAGGTTGCGTTTGTTCATGCGGTCGGCGATGACGCCGCCGAACAGGGTGAAGAGCAGATACGGAATCGCCGCGACGAAGCCAACGATTCCCAGCCAGTAGGAGGAGTTCGTCAACTGCAGTACAAGCCAGCTCAGGGCGATGTTCTGCATCCATGTGCCAATATTCGAGAGGAAGTTGCCGCACCAGAAGAAGCGGAAGTCGGGTGTGCGCAACGAACAGATGACCTTTGGCCATGCCGGATCGAGCAATCGACCCCGCTCGAGGGCGTCCGCCTTCGCGGGCGGAATCAGCACTTCGTCCGGAAAACCGCGGGGACTCACTGCCGCCGGTAATCGCTGCTCCGGAACCGCCTCGGCTACCGCAGTGGGCTCCTCCACATCTAATCGCCGATCGCCCACCGTGTGCTGGTCCTTTCCTGACTATTTTCAAGTGTAAGCTGCGGGCTTCCACGCAAAAACTGTTGCAAGCTGGGTTACTCTTTTGATCATCGGCACCATCCTGTCAGGAGAACCTCTCTTGTTCTTGCGTCCTCTCTCGCTAGCTACTGCCGTTCTCGCCTCTACGCTGCCTTTGTTCGCACAGTCGAATGCAGTTCCAGCGTCGCTCTTTGGGTATCGCGACTTTGCCCGGCAAGCACAGATCGATCGCGAATTCCTCGCAGTGCCCGATGCCCGGCTCGCCGGCGAGGAACTGAAGAATCTGACGGCGGTGCCGCACGTCGCCGGTTCGAAAGAGGACTACGACACTGCCGTGTATGTAGCCAACAAGTTCAAGGCGGCAGGCCTCGAGACCACGATCGTGCCCTACAAGGCATGGATGAATCTGCCGCAGACAGTGCACGTGGAAGCGACCGACAGCACTGGAAAAATGCTCATGCAGGGACCTTCCAGGGAACATGTGAGTTCGGATCCGTATCAGGACGATTCGCGTGTCCTGCCCGCCTTCAACGGCTCGTCTCCATCCGGAGACGTGACCGGCGGCGTCGTCTACGCCAACTACGGACGGCCGGAGGACTTTCAAAAGCTGGCCGATGACAACATCGATCTGCACGGCAAGATCGTCCTTGTCCGCTACGGCGGCAATTTCCGCGGCGTCAAGGTTTACATTGCGCAGCAGCGTGGCGCCGCGGGGGTGCTCATCTACTCCGACCCCTTCGACGACGGTTATTTTCAGGGCGATGTCTACCCCAAAGGGCCCTATCGTCCAGACACGGGTGTGCAGCGTGGTGCGGTGCAGTTCCTCTTCAAGTATCCAGGCGATGCCACGACACCGGGCGTCGCATCCACACCAGAACTGCCGGATGCCGCGAGGCTCCCACTTCAGAAGATCGACAGCCTGCCGTCCATTCCTTCGTTGCCGATCTCTTACAAGGACGCGTCTCCCATCCTGGAACATCTCACTGGCCCCGGCGTCCCGCGCGGCTGGCAGGGCGCGCTTCCCTTCACCTATCACATGGGGGGTGACGGCGCGGTACGCGTGCACCTGGCGGAGAAGATGGACTATGCGGAGCGCACCATCTGGGATGTCATTGGACGCATCCCGGGCAGGGATGATCCGGACGCATGGGTAGTCGCCGGCAATCACCGCGACGCGTGGGTGTATGGCGCGGTAGATCCGAACAGCGGCACGGCCGCGATGCTCGAAGCGGCGCACGGCATGGGCACGCTGCTGAAATCTGGCTGGAAGCCGAAGCGCACGATTTACTTCTGCAGTTGGGATGCAGAAGAGGAGGGATTGATCGGCTCGACCGAGTGGGTGGAAGATCACGCCAGGCAGCTCGATCATGCGGTGGTCTACCTCAACACAGACGTCGGTGTCTCCGGTCCGGAGTTTGAGGCATCCGCGGTGCCTTCGCTGAAGCAGTATCTGCGCGATATTGCAGCCGAGGTCCCTAGCCCACATGGAGGCTCGGTGCTGGACGCATGGAAGGCAGAGCCTTCGCGCAACGGCTCTTCCGCTTCCATGGAAGAAGGACGCAGCGAAGCGCCGCAGCCAGGGCTGGTTCAGGTGGGCGATCTGGGCTCGGGTTCGGACTTCACCCCCTTTCTGCAGCACGCCGGAGTACCATCGACGGACATCGGCTCGCGCGGCCGCTATGGCGTCTATCACTCCGTCTTTGACAACTACGCATGGTTCACGCGCTTTGCGGATCCGACTTTTGTCTACGAGCAGCAGCAGGCACGCGTCTTTGGACTCGAAGTGCTGCACATTGCAGACGCGGATGTGCTGCCCTACGACTATGTGACGTACGCGAAAGAGATCGCCGCGTATCTGAAGGGTGCGGAGGCGAAGTCAGACAAGGCAGGCATCCGGCTGAGCTTCACCCAGGCGAACGCTGCCGCCAGCAGAATGCTGACCGCTGCCGAATCTGCTTACTCTCGGCAGAAGACAGCCTCGGGCAATCTGAATGCGATGAACGTGAAGCTGCGACAGGTGGAAGGCGACTTGCTCGATCCGCAAGGGCTGCCGGGCCGGCCATGGTTCCGACATACAATCTACGCGCCAGGTGAGTACACGGGATATGCGGCGGTTGTCATTCCCGGTGTGAATGAGGCCATCGATGCAAACAATCGCGAGCGCGCGCAGAAGGAGCTCGACGATCTGATCGCTGCTCTCGACCGAGCGTCCGGCGACTTGAAAGCGGCGGCTGGCGAATAGGCGTCTAACGTTTACATCAGATGTGCGGGAAACGGCGATCCGAAGCCGATCGCATGGCGCAGGGCGAGCGCACCTACGAGAATCGCGATGAACACACCCGTGAGGAGGACATCCTGCACGACGGTGTTGATGCCCTCGCGGAATGCCGCGTACTGGAAGCAGAAGTACATCGGCAAATCGGCCGCTGCCACCACGATCAGTACACCCACCATGCCGTAGTGGTGGAAGCCCCAGGGCAGACCGGCGAAAAGAGTGACGCAGTACACCGCCTGGGCGAAGGCGTTGTAGTGCGAGCGCTGCAAGGCGAATATTGCGGGGCTAATGGTGCTGTAGAGCAGCGTATGCCAGAGGCCCACGCCAAGAATGCCGACCATCCAGGCCGCGTCGTGATAGCGGTGGTTGTACACAAGATGGATGAAGAGATCGCCGAGACAGACGACAAGCGTGAGCAGCAATGCGCCGCCGAGCAGGACCAGCTTGCGGTACTTCAGAAGCTGAGTGCGATATTCGGGACGCGGCAGCTTCTGAAATTTCGCCAGGAATGGAAAGCCGACCTTGGTGCAGAACTGATTGATGATCTGCCGCGGAATATCCGACATGGAATATGCGACGCCATAGAGACCCAGCAGGCTGAAGGTGATGAGCTTGCCCAGAATCAGCTTGTCCGATTGCGAGGCGAGGAAAGTGAGCGCGGTACCCACCATGATCCACTTCCCGAACCTGACGATGGCTTTGACCGCATCCCTGTCCCACGCGAACCTGGGTGGGGCAAACGGTTTGAACCAGTACGTCGCTGCGCAGCGTATCGCTTCGGCGATGATGCGGCCACCCACCAGTGCCCAGATGGTGGGGCTGATCAACGCCCAGGCTACTGTCACAATGCAGGTGACGAGCTGGTTAAACAGCTCCAGCATCGTCAACTCACGCACGCGCAGATGCCGAGCCATACTGAGCACCACGGGAGATGTGTGGCCGCTAATGATGCACGTGAAGCCGAGTGCAATCAGAACCGGCAGCAAGATCGGCTGGTGATAAAAGCGCGAGACGGGCCATGCAAGGATCCAGCACCCACTGGCGATGACATAGCCGCGGATGTACTCGATCGTCCACGCGGTGTTGACGAAACTGGGCTCGTCTCCGCGCGGATTCTGAATCACGTTGTCCTGCAAGCCAAGGTGCGAGAACAGATATAGGCCCACGATGATTGCGGTGGCGAGCGACAGCAGTCCGAAGTAGGCTGGCAGGAAAAGATACGCAAATATCAGGCTGTTCAGGAGGCGGAGCGCCATGCTCCCCGCGGTGGTCAGCCCAACAAAGATGGTTCCATCGATCGCCTTCCGCTCCAGCTTGCGGCGGCTTGCAGCGGAATGAACCGGCGAATCTTGTGGCGGACCGAGGTTCGGACCCAACAGCGGCTCGGCACGGCCATCCAGCTCAGTCGTGTACTCTCCCGTCACCGCTCACCCTTTCCGAAATGAGATGCAGCAGACACACCCGATGCAGAGCGCATGCGTACGCTGGCATGGAAAAATCTCTGCCGGACAGGCATCCACGCGATCGTAAAAAGTTGTGGGCCCACGGCCTCGGCGCCCCCGCCAGTCTCAGCGACGGGAGGCGCTGTTAGGGGGCGCGGTCGCACCAGTGCTCAGTTTTTGCTTACGAGCTGCTGCGCCTGCAGCGTTACCAGTTCCGTGAGATCTTTCTTCTCCAGCCCGTGTACTTCCTTGTTGAAGGCGTCGACTTTACTGGACCAGTTCATCGAGCAGAACTTCGGTCCGCACATGGAGCAGAACGCGGCTTCCTTGTAGTAGTCGTCCGGCAGCGTCTCGTCATGCATCGCGCGGGCGGTCTCCGGATCGAGCGAGAGCGCAAACTGCTTCTCCCAATCGAAGGTGTAGCGCGCATAACTGATCGCGTCATCGCGGTCGCGGGCACCGGGACGATGCCGGGCCACATCGGCAGCGTGCGCGGCAATCTTGTAGGCGATGATGCCGTCCTTGACATCCTTTTCATTGGGCAGGCCCAGATGTTCCTTGGGCGTGACGTAGCAAAGCATCGACGCGCCGTGCCACCCGATCATCGCCGCGCCAATTGCGCTGGTGATGTGATCGTACCCCGGAGCGATGTCCGTCACCAGTGGCCCCAGCGTGTAGAACGGCGCGCCGAAGCAATACTCGACTTCCTTGTCCACCTGCTCCTTGATCTTGTCCAGCGGCACGTGACCGGGACCTTCGATCATTACCTGCACGTCATCCTTCCACGCGTGGGCAGTCAACTCGCCGAGGGTCTTCAGCTCGGCGAATTGCGCGGCATCGCTGGCATCCGCGATGCAGCCCGGCCTCAGGCCATCACCGAGAGAGAAGCTGACGTCGTGCTTCGCCATCACCTTCACGATGCGATCGAAGTTCTCATAGAGGAAGTTCTGCTTGTGGTGGTGGGTCATCCACTGTGCGAGGATGGCGCCTCCCCGGCTGACGATACCGGTAATGCGGCTCGCTACCATCGGCACGTACTGGATAAGCACGCCGGCGTGCACGGTGAAGTAATCGACGCCCTGCTCGGCCTGCTCCTCGATGACCTCCAGATACACATCGATGTTGAGATCCTCGAGGCGCTTCACGCGGTTCAATGCTTCGTAGATCGGCACCGTACCGATAGGCACCGGCGAGTGTCGCAGGATGGCTTCGCGGATCTCCGGGATGTTGCCGCCGGTCGAGAGATCCATCACCGTATCGGCGCCAAAGCTCACGGCGGTGTGAAGCTTGGCGAGCTCCTCGTCGATATTCGATGTAACGGCGGAGTTGCCGATGTTGGCGTTGATCTTGCAGCGCGACGCAACGCCGATCGCCATCGGTTCAAGCTCAGGATGATGGATATTGGCCGGAATGATGAGGCGCCCGGCTGCAATCTCGGCACGGATCAGCTCGGCATCAAGCTCCTCCCGCCGGGCTACAAACTCCATTTCCTCGGTGATGCGGCCCAGGCGAGCGTAGTGCATCTGGGAGACGTTGCGATCGCCGGTGCGCTCCACCTCGGCGCAGCGTTTCTCGATCCATTGCGCGCGCGGCTTCAGAATCTCCGTGGTGGCGTAGCTTTCGTTGTGTGCGTCGTGGCTCATTCCTGTCTCCCTCCAGACGTGGCCGGAACGCGATCGTCCGCGCTCCCAACGCGTGTGGTCTTCGCCTGATTATAGCGGCGTTGGCAGCTTCCCTACTCGTGCAGCCATACGATGAAAGCCGCATCTAAGCCCCTGCTTGACGCTCGTCCCGCGGCGACCTAACCTAAGATCACCCATGCAGCAGCGCTCACAGACATTCCGTATCGGCTTCGCAGTCGTGATTGTTCTCGGCGTCATCGCCTGGCTGGCGGTAAGCGGCATCCAGTCGAACAAGAGCTACTACGTCACCATCAGCGAATTGCAGGGCATGGGGACCAAGGCGTATACGCGACACCTGCGCGTGGCGGGCAACGTAGCGCCCGGCACCATCGAGCGCAACGGCACACATGCGCAGTTCGTACTCGTCGAGCTCGGGAAGCGGCTGCCGGTGCAGTATGCCGGCGTGGAGCCGCCACCCGATACCTTCAAGGACGATGCGCAGGCGCTCGCTATCGGCACGTACGGGCATGACGGCGTCTTCCACGCCACGGAGCTACAGGCCAAGTGCGCGTCCAAGTATGCGCCCGCGCAGAAGCCCGGCGCGGCTCCTGCGGACAAGACGGCTGCGCTGCGCACGCCTGCTCCCGCCAGCGCCCACTGACTCGCTCGCTATACTGCGAGTGCCTATGTCAGCCGCCATTGCTACGGTCGAGGACGTGTCCAAGCTCTATGGACGCTTCGCCGCCCTGCGCCATGTGAGCGCCACCCTTGAGGCTGCGCGCTGCTACCTGCTGCTGGGCGAGAATGGCGCGGGCAAGTCCACGCTGCTGCGTGTGCTGGCCGGCCTGCTGCGACCGACGCTGGGTACAGTGCGCGTGCTGAACCAGCCGCCGGCAGAGGCTCGCGGCCGCATCGGCTACATGAGCCATGCGGCAATGCTGTACGACGAGCTGACCGCGCGGGAGAACCTGGAGTACGCGGCGAAGCTCTACCCTGAACAGGCGTGTCTCAGCGCAGAGCAGGCGCTGCGCATTGTCGGGCTCGATCCAACGCTAATGCGACCTGTAGCCCAGTATTCGCAGGGGATGCGGCAGCGGACATCGCTGGCACGTGTGCTGCTCTCGCAGCCGGAGCTGCTGCTGCTGGACGAGCCCTTCTCCAACATGGACCGCGCGAGTGCGGAGCGCATGCTGGCGCTTCTTGTCGACCTTCGCGCCGCTGGCCGGACCATGGTGTTGACCACACATCAACGCGAGCTGGCGGAGCCGACGGCCGATGTCGTGCTCACGATGCAGAGCGGCGCACTTACGAGTGCGGAGACACGATGAAGACCAATGCGGCGCGCGTCAAGACTAATGCAGCACGCATCCTCGACGGTCTGGGCGTTGCGTACACGCTGCAGGAGTACGAGGTCGATCCCGAGGACCTGCGCGCGACTACGGTGGCGGCGAAGATCGGGATGCCGGCGGAACAGGTGTTCAAGACGCTGCTGTGTACGATTGGCAGCGGCGATTATGTCTTTGCGGTGGTTCCAGGCGATGCTGAATTGGACTTCAAGAAGCTGGCGCGGGTGGCCGGGGTACGCAAGGCGGAGATGGCTTCGCTTAAGGATGTGCAGCCGCTGACCGGGTACATTCGCGGCGGGGTCACCGTCTTTGGGGCGAAGAAGGCTTACCCAGCGTTTGCCGATGAGACCATCGAGCTCTTCGACGTGATCTCGGTTTCGGCC
>JAUTWX010000375.1 GCA_030838385.1 Acidobacteriaceae bacterium | reverse complement strand
CGCTCTTTTGGGTGACGCCTGTATCTCTGGCGATCTCGTAAGAGGAAACGCCGTTCTTGCAGTTGCAGAGCATCCACAGGGCAATCATCCACTTGTCGAGACCGACAGGGCTGTCTTCGAAAATCGTGCCCACCTTGACGCTGAATTGCTTGCGGCAGGCATAGCACTTCCAACGCCGCTGCGTTGCCAGCCAATAGTGCTTCCGCTCACCCTCGACAGCGTTGCAGTTCGGGCAAACAGGCTTGCCGTTCGGCCAGCGGAGAGACGCCACAGCGTCAATGCAGACTTGCTCACTGGAGAAGTACCGGATGGCTTCGAGTAGGGTTTTCGGCTGATCTTGCATGGCGTCACCTTGACTAACCCAACTCTACCGAAACGCCATGGGTTAGTCAAGTAGATTGTAGCCGATAGGGAGCCTCCCGAGGGCTAAATATGTCTTTTTAAAAGAGTTACCGCTAAAAATGTCTTACGAAAGCACTTAGTAGCACTTAGTGCCTCTAAAAACTCGCTGCTATCTCACGCAATGGTCAGAAAATCAAAACGCCCGCGGAATGATCGCGGGCGTTCTTGTTCTTCCTATTTCCAGTGTAGCCAATCCGACCGGGTGAAACGGCAGATTTCAGGAGAAATGTCGCGGCTCGGTTTCAAAGTGGAACGGTGAGGATTTGCACAGGTTGACGCGGGGGGTGGATACGTACCGTTCTCTGGCACTTGTTTCCATTTTTTTGGCAAGGAGACAGCCAGTGGATCTTATTGCTTTGTTTTCTGCGATTGCTTCCATCTTTGGTGGCGGTGGGCACGGTAACGCCGGATAATAGTTCCTAGCTGAGAAAAAGCAGAGCCTATTTTGGCGGTACCGGGATGGGCTTTGTTCATACAGCTACGATTGCACCTTCATCGTGGGTGTACTCTCCGGTCGCGGGATGTTTGGCCCGCTCCCGCTAGCGACATCTTCAAGGTCAGTGGTCTGGATGGGTGAGGGCTGCTCCGATTCCTCGGGAGTACTGTTCTGCAGGATTTTACGATCGGCATCTGACAATCTGGAATTCATATCTTCTCCTCTTGAGCATTGGATGGATTTTTCTATATAGCCCGCGTGTCCATCCCGGCGCTGCCGGGATGGACACGGCCCTGACTCACCCTGCTATTTCTTCCTCCCGCCCGGCATCGAGCCACCGACTTTCATGGTTGGAGTGCTGCCGGTGATGTTCGCGCTCTCGGTGTAGGTGTAGTCCCCAGGAGTGATATCGGTGCGCACCGTCGCAGGGGTGGTGCCCGGCGTTCCCCCGTTCTTGGCTGGCACGGTGTAGGACGATAGCGTCAGGAAGTTCCCGCAATTCGTAATGGAAACAGACTTGGACGAATTGTTCTCCCAATCGAAGGTCTCTCCCAAAATGACGTTTCCGCCGTCAGGACATTTGACTTTGTTCATCGATGATCTCCATAAGACTCAAGGGTGATGTTCTGCTGATTGCATGAGCTGCTGGTACCGGAGGTTGGAATGGAGGTTGTCTAGCGCCGGCGCTTTGGCGACGACTGACGTCGAATAACCTGCCGCCAATGCCTTGCCAAGCCACTCGAGTGCGGGCCCCGTTTGCTGCAATTGGTTATAGACATTGGCTGCAATGAACATCAGCTCTTTGTCTGTGTGGTTAATCGCGAGGGAACGGTTTAGAAAATCTAGAGCCTTGGTCGAGTCGCCAATCATGGAGTACACATTTGCCAGATCACCGAGAATATTCGCGTCATTCGGTGAGGCTTTGAGTTGTGAGGTCGCAAGTTCCACCGCTCTCGCGTACGCCTTCCTGGCTTGTTCCCGATGGCCGCCATAGTACTCTGCGTCGCCCAGGGCGGACCAGCTACCGTAGGCGTCCGGAGCAAGCTGAATCGAGCGGCGAAATTCGGCTTCAGACTCGTCGAAGCGACGAAGCTTGAAGAGAGCGACTCCTAGATTGCTGTAGGCGTCTGCCGTCGGATGGAGGGCGATCGATTTCTTCAGCGCCTCAACGGCTTCAGCATCCTTCTCCTGAAACGATAGGGCGGCCGCGAGATTGCTATAAGAGCGAAAGCTCTGCGGGTCTTTCTCTGTGGCGGTGCGGAACATCTGTTCTGCCTTTGGATAATCCGCGGTACGGAAATAAAAGGCGCCAAGCTGATCGTATCCTCGCCAGTAATTGGGGCGAAGATCGATCGCCTGCTTGTAGGCGGCCTCTGCCTTCTCCGGCTGGTTGAGTTTTTCGTAGGCCTTGGCGAGACCGAGGGAGGCGTCGTCGTTGGCCGGCTCGAGTTGCAAAGCCTTCTGGAACTCGCTTGTGGCTTCGGCTGGCTTTCCTGTCTCCTGCGCCAGCCTGCCCAGGCAAATATGGCCGTCTGCGCCGGCGTTGCCGAGCATAACCGCGTCATTGCATGCCTTGCGCGCCTGCTCGATGTCCGCAAGCTGATGGTTGGCATGGAAGGCGTAGAGCCAGGATTCCCCCAGACCGGCCTTGGCGGCGCCGTAGTTGGGGTCGATACGTAACGCCTCCTTGAACATGGTTTGGGCGCTCTTGAAGGACTCTGGGGTGAAGGCTTCGAGGAGATAGCCGCGGCCCTGGAGGAAGTACTGGTAGGCCTCGGGGAAGGTGGTGCCGTGGGCGGCGAGGGCGCGCTGCTCGTCGGTGCGGAGGGGGATGTTAAGCGCGGTGGCGGTGGCGGTGGCGAGCTGGTTCTCAATGGAGAACATGTCGCTGACGGGCGCGGTGACGGTGCCGGAAGCGAGGACGCGCGGCTGGTTGGGGGAATTGTCCGGCTGCGAGACGGTGTAGGCGGCGTGGACGAGGTCGCCCTCCCGGGTGAGTTTGAGCTCGAGTCCGGAAGTGGCGCCGAGCTCCTTCGATGCCTGTGCGAGCGTGGTGGCTTTTCTGTCCTGGAGCTGGCGGGCGGAGACTACGGAGATGTCGTGGTTGACGCTGAGGTCGGAGAGGCGCTGGGCGAGGCTGTCCTGCAAGCCGCGGCCAAAGGTGGCGAGCTTGGTGTCCTGGGCGTCGGCGACGGTGGGGGGCAGGACGGCGAGGGTGCCTGCGGTGATGGCGGCAGGCGCGGATGCGGTTGTGCCGGGCTGCGCGCGGCGGCTGTGGAGGAGATACGTTACGGAGGCGATGACGATTGCGGCGGCGATTGCCGCGATGGCGATGATGCGGCCGCGGCGATTGTGCGCGGGCGACGAATCCACCGTGGTGCCGGCACCAGTCGCGGATGGCGGATGGGTGAAGCCGGGACGCGCGGAGTCCGGATGGTTGAGGTCCGGTTGGTTTAAATCATGGACGATCTCGTGAGCGGTCTGGTAGCGATCGGCGGGTGACTTGGCCAGGGCACGGTTGACAATGGCGGCGTGGGACGCGGGAACGCTCGGGTCGAGCGGGCGCGGCGGCTGGTGGAGGACCTGGCCGATCATCGCGGTGGGTGTGGGGGCGGCGAAGGGGTGGTGTCCGCTGAGCATCTCGTAGAAGACGACGCCGAGGGCGAAGATATCGGAGCGGCGGTCGGCGGGTTCGCCGTTGAGGACCTCGGGCGCCATGTACTGCGGGGTACCGGCGAGCATACCAGCCACGGTGAGCATGGTGGCGGTTTCGAGCAGGCCGGTCTCGTCGATGGCCTGCTGGGCGAGTCCGAAGTCGAGCAGCTTGACCTGACCGGGGTGGGTGCCGGAGCTGGTGAGCATGATGTTTTCCGGCTTGATGTCGCGGTGGAGGACGCCCTTGTCGTGGGCGGCAGCTAGGGCGGAGGCGGACTCGATGGCGATGCGGCGGAATTCGGGCTGGGAGATGGGGCGGGTGAGCCTGGCGCGGAGGGTCTCGCCCTCGATGTACTCCATGACCAGGTAGACCTCGCCGCCGTCGGTGAAGACGTCGTAGATGGCGGCGATACCGGGGTGGTTGAGCGCGGAGGCGCGCTGGCCCTCGTGGAGAAAGCGCTTGCGGTCCGATTCAGTGGCGGCGTGCTGAGTGCGCTTGATGGCGACGAGACGGCGAAGGGTGGTGTCGCGCGCGCGGAAGACCTCGCCCATACCGCCGGCGCCGAGGCGGGCTTCGATGTGGAAACGGCCGGCGAGGACGCCCTCGACTCCGGGAAACAGTTCTGCGCGAGGGCTCAGGTCACGTTCGAGCGGCGCAGGGTCTTGCATTGCAGCTTCTGTCTCCGGGTGGGGTCTCTTAAGCAGATTTCCCATTACCATATTCCGCCAAGTGCCGCGCAGTGCGGCTTTTCTTAACGGAAAAGCCGCGTTCGCCTCCGTTGCTTCGCGGACATCGATGGGAAATCCGCTCTATCGTAGGACGAGACCGCTGCTGCGACAAGTGGAAGCAGCGCCGCAGGAAGATGTCACAGATGGTCACTGTCCGGGACAGCTTTGCCGGAAGTGGCCGCGAGATGAAAGAACCAGGCCGCCAGCATGCCATTGACGGCGAGGACGACGGGATAGTACGCGGTGTTGTTGAGGGGATCGAGCCAGGTCTGCCCAGCGAAGGGAGCCAATGTTTTGACACCTGCAAGCGTTTGCACCTATAAACCGTAGACGATTCACTTATGGAGGCGATTGCGTGATGCATCGTGGTGCACTACTTCGCTCTGATTCGCTTGTGGGTGCTGTCGCTGCGATTTTGTGCTGTGCGCCCGCACGAGCGCAGGCGACGCAGTACAAGGACGCGCCGCCGTTGCTGGTGGGCGCGGCGTGGTATCCGGAGCAGTGGGATGAGGCGACGGTGGACCGCGACCTGGAAACGATGGAGGCGGCGCACATTCACCTGGCGCGCGTCGCGGAATTTGCGTGGAGCGCGATGGAGCCGTCGGAGGGCCACTACGAATGGGCGTGGCTGGATCATGCGATCGCGGAGGCGGCCAAGCACCACGTGTACATCGTGCTGGGCACGCCTACGGCGGCGCCTCCGGCGTGGTTGACCACGAAGTATCCCGAGACGCTGCGGATGGATGAGAATGGGCAGCGCGCTGAGCATGGGAACCGGCAGCAGTTCTCGTTTGCGAGCACCAAGTATCGCGAGCTGGCGCATGGCATTGCCCAGGCCATGGCGAAGCGCTATGGGCACAATCCGAACGTGGTGGGCTGGCAACTGGACAACGAGTACGCGGAGGACTCGTTCGATCCGGACGCGCGGGCGCAGTGGCACGCGTGGCTGAAGCAGAAATACGGCACGATTGACCGGCTGAACACGCTGTGGACGACGCAGTACTGGAGCCAGACGTACGACAACTTTGACGAGATACCCGCGCGGCCGAAGGAAGAGAATCCAGCGCTGCTGCTGGACTGGCGGCACTTCGTCAGCGATACGTGGAAGAGCTATTCAGAGAACCAGATCAGCGCAATCCGGCCGAATGCGGACGCACGGCAGTTCATCACGACAAACACGATGGGGTGGTTCGACGGCTTCGACAGCTACGTGGTGCACAGCGTGCTGGATATTGCGGCGTGGGACGACTACGTGAGCACGCCGGTGTTCGACTGGGCGCCCAATGCGGCGGCGCACGATCTGACGCGCGGCTACAAGCAGAAGAACTTCTGGGTAATGGAGACGGAGCCGGCATTTGTGAACTGGCGGAAGACGAACAATCCGCTGGCCAAGGGGCAGGTGCGTGAGCTGGCGTGGCAGGCCATCGGCCATGGCGCGGATGCCGTGGAGTACTGGCAGTGGCGCGCCGCAATGAATGGACAGGAACAGTATCACGGCACCCTGGTCGGCCCGGAAGGCAAGCCGGTGCCGGTGTATGCGGAGGTGGAGCAGATTGGCGCCGAGTTCGAGAAGGCGGGCAAGGCGCTGAGCGGGACGACGCCAGTGTCCAACGTGGCGCTGCTGCATGATTTCAACAGCCGGTGGGCGATCGATTTCCAGCGGCATGCGGCGAAGTTCGATCCGGTGGAGGAGTTGGTGGCGTTCTATCGGCCGCTGCGGGAGGATGCGCAGGGCGTAGATGTGATCTCACCGACGGCGGCGCTGGATAGATACAAGCTGGTGGTGGCGCCGGCGCTGAATGTGCTTCCGCAGGCGACGGCGGACCATTTGATTGCATATGTGAAGCAGGGCGGGCATCTGGTGCTGGGGCCGCGGAGCGGGATGAAGAATGAGTATGACGCGCTGTGGCCGGAGCGGCAGCCGGGGCCGCTGGAGGAGTTGCTGGGCGGGCGCGTTCAGGAGTTTTACGCGCTGGAGGAGCCGGTGACGACTACGCCGGTTGTCGATGGAGGCGCAGAGGGCCACGGCGCCGTGTGGGCAGAGTTGCTGGAGCCAATGAACGATGCGACCGCGACGATCGCGAAGTACAAGCCGAGTCCGGGCAGCGCGGGATGGCTGGATGGGCAGCCGGCGATGCTGACGCGACAGGTGGGCAAGGGGCGCATCACATACGTGGGGTTCTGGCCGGATGCGGCGACACTGGCAGCGATGACGGCCGGGTGGTTGAAGGATGCGGATGTGGCACCGTTACTGCCGAACGTGCCGGAGGGCGTGGAGGTTTGCGAGCGCGCTGGCGTTGGGCGGGTGCTGATGCTGATCAACCACTTGACGGAGTCGAAGCATGTGGTGCTGCCGGCGGGGATGACGGATTTGCTGAAGGGCGGGAGCGTTTCGAGCGTGGATTTGGAGAAGTATGGGGTGGCGGTGCTGGAGGCGGCGCGGTAGGGACTGGCCGTCGGGGCAGAGGCGCCTGCGGCGCTGGTTGCGGGTTCGCTTCTTTTGGTCGCTCACGTTCAGGATTGTGGATGACCTAGCTGAGTCCCATGTCTCAACAGAGGGACATGGGGCACCCATATTGGTGGCACTGCACGCAGACTCCGGGTCCTTCGACTACGCGCCTGTGGCGCTTCGCTCAGGATGACACCGTTTGTGCCGGCAGAACTTCTGCGCGCGCGCGAACTTTGCGGGCGATGAGGGTGGCTACGATGGCGGCGCCGAAGCCGTTGTCGATGTTGACGACGGTGACGTTGGGCGAGCAGGAGTTGAGCATGCCAAGCAGAGCGGCGACTCCACCGAAGGCTGCGCCGTAGCCAATGCTGGTGGGCACGGCGATGACGGGCGCGGGCACGAGTCCGCCGACGACACTGGGGAGTGCGCCTTCCATGCCGGCGCAGACGATTGCGACTTCGCAGCGCTGCAGGGTTTCGTGGTGCGCGAGCAGGCGATGGAGGCCGGCGACCCCGACATCGAAGAAGCGCTCGACGGGCGCCCCGAGGAATTCGGCGGTAACGGCGGCCTCTTCTGCAACGGGCAGATCGCTGGTGCCGGCGCAGAGAACGGCTACGGTGCCGGCGGGAGCTGGGTGCGATGCTGGCTGGCGCAAGGTAGCGGCACGGGCGGTCGAGTGAAACTGCGCCCCGGGCACGCGGGCGGAGATGGCGTGCCATGCCGCTTCGCTGACGCGGGTGGCGAGCACATCCGAGCCAGCGGCGGCGGTGCGCGCGAAAATCTCGGCGACATGGTCGGGCGATTTGCCCTCGGCATAGATGACCTCGGGGATGCCGAGGCGCAGGCCGCGATGATGATCGATGCGGGCAAAGCCTGCGTCCTCATAGGGCATGGTGCTGAGGCGTTCGAGCGCGGATTGCGGCGCGAGCGCACCGGCGCGCACGGCTTCCAGCAGTGCGAGGACGTCGTGCCTATTCACGGATCGCGGCCTCGGGGTTATTCGTAACTGTCTCGGGAGCGCTTGCAGCCAACTCCGATAGCTGGCTCCAGGCGTGCAGGGCGGCGTCGATGACCTGCTTGAGAGGGACGCGGTGCTCGAGGGCGCGGGCATGACAGTCTTCGTACTCGGGCTGGGCGTGGGTGATGACGCCGTCGAGTGCGGCGGTCTTGATGCGGATTTCGCCGTAGGGGCTGACGACAGTGACGTGTGCGCGATCGAGGGTGCGACGCTGCTCGGTGCGGGTGCGGACCCCGAGCGTCGAAGTTTCGCGGAAGAGCAGCTCTTCGAAGCGCGGCGCGTCGGCGGGACGGCAGAGGATGGTCAGGAGCGTGCCGATGCGGCCCTTCTTCATGACGACGGAAGCGGCCATGGCGTCGAGCGCGCCGTGCTCGAGGGCGAGCTG
>JAUTWX010000365.1 GCA_030838385.1 Acidobacteriaceae bacterium | reverse complement strand
GCCAGCTCATGGGGGAAGGTCATGGGTCCGAAGGAGAGCAGCAGGTCGGCGCGGTCGCGGGACTCCTTCGACCAGCCATTGGCTGGCCCGATGGCGAAGCGCAGATGCTGGGTTCCGGAGTCGCGTTCCCGCCCGATCCAGGCCGCGAGTTCTTCCGAGGACAGGGTGCGCCCGCGCGCATCCAGCAGAATGAGCCTGGCGGGCACGCGGCTCGATTTCTGCAGCGCTTTCGGCTGAAGCGATTTGTTAAGGGCGGCTTCGCTGGCGAAGTGATCCCGATCGATGGTTGCGTAATGGCCGAGGCGCGAAGTGAACTCCTCGAGTGCGTCCTCGAGCAGGCGCGTCTTCTTGCGGGATGTGATGGCAGATAGCGTAAGGCGCATGGCGGGCCAGGCGGTGCTGGATTACTCCTGAACTCATACACGAAATTCCAAATACTGGAGAAGTCTTTCGGCTCAAAATTGTTTCGCACCCGGAACTCGTGGTTCCGCCCCTCTGCCACGGTCCAGCTGTCACATTCGATTCCTGCTGCCCTCTTTGGCAGGTGGTGTGCATGCCAAGTGCACGTGAGACAGATAAGCAGTAGATATTTGGGGGCAGCGATGCTTCGATTTCGTGCAGTTCTTCTTCTGGGGATGTTCGTTCTTGCGCTTGCGTTGCTGTCGGGGCGGTCCGCGCGGGCACAGACCGGCAGCATCACCGGCCAGGTTCTCGATCAGGCAGGCGCCGTAATTCCAAATGCAACTGTGACGGCGACCTCCGGATCAACGGGCGCGAGCCAGTCGGCGACGACGAGCTCGGCTGGTTTGTACAACTTCGCGGCGTTGACGCCTACCACCTACACGGTTTCAGCCTCCGCTGCGGGTTTCTCCACGGTCACGAAATCAGACGTCATCCTCAATGTTGCGGCAAACCTGCCATTGAACTTCACACTTACGGTTGGCGGGGCGAGTACGACGGTGAACGTGGCCGCAGTGACGGCGGCCCCCATCGAGACCCAGAGTTTCCAGCTTTCAACAGTGATCGATTCCACTCAGATCACGAATCTTCCCCTGGTCCTGCGCGATCCCTATCAGTTGGTGCTGCTTTCCCCCGGGGCCGTTAAATCGACGAATAACAATGCCGGAGTTTCCGTTAACGGACAGCGCGACCGCAATAACAACTTCCTGCTCGACGGGGCGGATAACAACGATACCTCCGTCCCAGGTGGGCTGTTCGGCGTGTCGGCAGCGAATCCTGACTCCGCGCAGGAGTTTCGCGTGATTACGAATAACTTTGATGCGGAGTTCGGCCGCAATACCGGCGCCGTCATCGACGTGGTGACCCGTGGCGGAACAAACCAGTTCCATGGTGACGCTTATGAGTTCGGCCGCTATAACGCGCTCGGCGCCCGCGACTTCTTCAACACGAAGGCAAACGGCAAACAGGATCCCTATGTCCGCAACCTCTTCGGCGCCTCGCTCGGCGGTCCGCTCTGGAAGGATAGGACCTTCTTCTTCCTGAACGGAGAGGTGCAGCGCTTCCGCACCACCCGCACCGCCCAGCAAACGACACCGACGGCCGCCTTCAAGAGCGGCGTGTTCACCTTCGTTGACCCGGTCGATGGAAGCCAGACACCGGTCGACCTGACCAATCCCGCGAACCCGGCAAACTCGACCGGGCTGCCGACGGACCCCACCATGGCGAAACTCCTGGCCATCACTCCAGTAGGTCAGGCCGATAACGGCGACGGCGTCAGCACTACCTTGTTCTTCCCTTCGCCGGACTCGCTCAACGGCTATAACCTCATCGGCCGTCTCGACCAGAAGTTGACCGACCGCCATCAGCTTACGGTTCGGTATCAGTATGGTCACTCGGCCGAATCGAACCCCGGCCACAGCGAAGTCCTCCCCGGAACTGGCTTCTACGACAACATCGCTACCTCCCATAACGGCGTCATACTGCTGGCATCGACGTTGTCGTCGAGCATTACGAATCAACTCCGAGGCAGCTTTAACCTCAACAACGCAGGTTTCTTCTGCCAGGGCCTTCAGGGGATCGACGCGATTACAGGGCTGGATAACTTCGGCAATGGCCGCGACATCACGCTGCCGTATTTCAATGCCATATCCGTGAATTCCAACGGCTTCACTTACGGATGTCCAGTATTGGGAGACAGCAATGGTCAGGCGCGACTGAGTTCTACCCTCCTCTTCGGCGACACGTTGACCATGACGAAGGGCGCGCACACAGTAAAGTTCGGCGGCGAGTTCAGAAATATAAAGGACACAGATTTCGACAATTTCTCCTCGCGCGAGTTGCTCAGTCTGACTGACTTCAGTGACTTCGGAGCGCCGTCGTATACCTTCGCGGGAGATCCGAACTCCCCCAGCGTTACCAACTTCGAAGACTTGATCTGGGGCACCACGGGCGCCATCGCTCAACAGTCGCAGAACCAGTTCTTCAATCGCCAGGGCGTACGCCGCCCCAATGACACGACTCGCTTTGTGCAGCGTGAGTGGGCGGTCTTTGCGCAGGACACGTGGAAGATAACCCCGCGGTTTACCGCGATTCTTGGGCTGCGGTATGAGTTCAACGGAGTGCCGTTCGAACGCGACGGTAACTTCTCAAACCTCTATGCGGATGCCTCGGCACCCGCTCCGCCGAATGGATTCGAATTCACCTTGGTGGGTCCGGGAAACGGACGCCAGCTTTATAAGGACAGTTGGGATCTGTTCGAGCCGCGCATCGGCTTCGCCTGGGATCCCCAAGGGGATGGCAGGACTGCGATTCGTGGCGGATTCGGCATCTTTCACGATCGCCTGTTCGATAACCTGTTCGGCAACGCAAAGTCCAATCCTCCGTTCCAGGCGCCCTTCAATGGCTTCCCATTCACGGGTGGTCCCACGACGCCTCTCGCTTCGAATACGCCGGCTCCGCCGACCTTGATTCCCTCTGCCTTTGTGCCGGACGGGTCATTCGTCGAGCCGGTGGTGATTGACGGCAACATGAAGATCCCGGGAACGCTGACCTGGAACATCGGGATCGAGCGTCAGCTCGGGCAGCACTTGACGGGTCAGGTGAACTACGTGGGTAGCCACAGCACGCATGTTTTGCGCGAGGTGGATGGTGCGCCCCCGCAACCGGCACTCGTGCAGGCGCTGCTGCAACAGGGCGTCCCAGCCAGCCTTCTCCAGCGCACAAACTTATACACAGGCGGCACCCTGGCCGACGGGACCACCTTCAACCCTGCTGTCAACAACCAGGCGTTCTTCCACACTTTTCTGCAGACGTCCCGGTCCAATGGAAATTACAACGCCCTGCAGGCGAGCTTTACAGAACAACTGAAGGGGCTATTTGTCACGCTCGGCTACTCCTATGCACACTCGCTGGACAACGGCAGCGACCCGTTGACTCCGGGCGCCGGTAATTCTGGATTCCCACGCAATTCCTTCGATTTGGGGCCGGAGTATGGCAGCTCGGATTTCGATGTGCGGCATCGTGCGACTATCTCGGCTACCTATCAGCTACCCATCGGACATGGCAAACAGTTCCTGTCCAATGGAATCGTGGGAAGGATCTTCGAAGGGATTCAAATCTCAGGGATACAGCAGGCGCAGACCGGCCTTCCCTTTGATCTGCGAGGAACGGTCGATAACCTTCATACCGGTCTCAACAATCGGCCGCAGTTGATTGGCAAGCCATATCCGTCGAACCGCGGTGCGCTGGTCCCTGCAGGAAGGATCACCGGTCCGTCGGCGGCCGCATTCGCCAACGCGCCCTTCGATCAGGCTGTCTCGATTGGGCGTAACAAGTTTGTGGGGCCCGGGTTCGTCAACACGGATGCGGTCTTCGAAAAGGACCAGCAGCTGCACGAGAGCGTCAAGCTGGTATTCCGGGCGGAAAGCTATAACGTGCTCAATCACCCGAACCTGAACTCACCGAGCTCACTTACACTCGGATCGTCGACCTTCGGTGTCTCTACCTCAGAGATCGGGCAGAACGATGGAACCACTGGAGCTCGCCAGATCCAGGGCGCAATCAAGGTCGTGTTCTAAGCGGCTCCAGCGGCGAGCGTATGCATAAAAGGGGGAAGCCAGGCGGCTTTCCCCTTTTAGATTCCCTTTGAGTTACGTTTTGTCGCACGCATCAACTGAAGGCGGCCGTTATGCCTGTCTTCACGAGCACATAGAGTATCCAGACGACAAAGACGAGCACGATGCCGCGAAGCGGCTTTACCCTGGACACGATGGCGCCTCCGAATCCGGCGAGCGCCAGCGACCATAGAGAAAAGATATCGAGAGACTTGGTGAGAGATAGAAGCCATGCTGCTGAGTCGGGGCTCAGGAAATAGGCCAGGTTTGCTGGCGACGGCAGATTGAGGTTGTAGCCTTGTGGATCGCTGGCGAACACAGTGACGATCGCAATCAATGAGTTCAGCGCATTCGGCAGAGACGCGAGGATAGAGACCGCGAACATCTCGCCAAAGGTTGTGCTTCCTCCCAATACGAATGCGAAACCGGCCCAGAGCAGAACTGCAAAGAGGGCATTCAACGCCAAAACCACCACAGGGGTGCCCACCATGAAGCCTTCCATGAACCCTTTGGTGACGGCGAGCATTTGTGCCTGTTCGGCGGGAGTGGCTTTTTCCAGCTTCTCCGCATTACGCGGATTGCTCTTGAGGACGTTCGTCGTGAGCGATTCCCAGCCGACGTGCTGCACGGCAACGAAACAGAAGACGTAGCCCAGCACCACGATGATCAGGAACGGCAGCCACCACGAGCGGTTTCGCTTGATGTCGGCGAATGTCTTCGATGGTTCGATGAAGGTGTCGACGACACGTTCGACTTGCGAGAGTGTCTGTGGCTCCGGGATAGGCTCTGGGGTATCGGTGAGCGCGCTGGCAGTATCCGGCATCGCGATTGACTCCGCGTCGTGAAATGAGCTGCAGGAACGGATGGCCGTACCGATACAACATTTCGCATGTGCCTGTCTATGCGCCAGATTTCTGACACCGCCACTGCAGCTTTAAGGAATCGCGTGCGAAGCCGCGGCGGTGTTTGTCGCTACGCGCTTTCTCGTAGAGGTGGTCTTCTTCTTCAGCGCCTTCTGTAACTCCACCGCGTCCACATGCCTCGCGGACTTGCGCAGCCGCTCGATATCGTAGAAGACTCGCTTCTCCGCGAGAAAGATGTGGACGACAAAGTCGACATAATCGAGCAGGATCCATTCGCCCTGGCGCTTTCCTTCCACGGAGTTGGGATAGGTGCCGAAGTCGCGCTTCAGGCGCAGCTCGACTTCATCGGCGATGGTTTGCGTCTGTCGCTCGTTGGTCCCGCTGGTGATGAGGAAGAAGTCGGTGAAACCGGCATCGACGGCATCGAGCTCGAGGATGCGCGTGTCTTCCGCCTTCTTCTCATCGCAGGCCGCCGCTGCCGCAGCCACCATCTGGCGCGTCGTCCCGGCAATCACTCGTTCGGCGCTGGGCGCGGGCGCGGCTTTCTTCGCAGCACGTGACTTGATTGCTGGACGCGGCTTGGTTGCGGACTTTACGCCGCTTCTGGCTGCCGTTCTCTTGGTGCCGGCCGCTTTTTTACCGGTGTGCTTCGCGGCTGTTTTGCCGCTGGATTTTTTGCTGGGGCCTGCCATTTCATCTCCTGAGTTATTTTCCTGGGGTTATGCTTATCGTAAGCTGCCGCGCCTGTGCATTGCCGTCTCAGGTGCGGTCGTAGAGGCCGTGTTCGCGCGCGTATTCGGCCACTCGCGGATCGAGTACCCGTTGTGGGATGCCGGCCGACTCATCGGCGAGCGCGGCGCGCAGGTCGGTGGCGGAGACATCGTAGTGCAGATCGGGCAGCAGCCAGAGTCTTCCCTGCCGCGAATTGCCTGACTCAGATGGCGCCATACTCGGCCCAGTCAGTCGCAGCCGCAGCCAGCCCTCGCCGCGCTCCGGTTGGCTCGAATGCACGCCGGCGGGCAGCAGGGTTTCCAGTGCTTCCTCGAGTGCCTCTTCGGATGCTTCCGGGATGAAGCCGGGGCGCGCGGCCACGATCCACTCGGCGAGGATCAAGGCCTCGGCGGCGCGGTGCCAGTGGTGCAGGGTCTGCAGCGAATCGGCCCCTACCAGACAGAAGAGCTTGTCGCCGGCGGAAAGGGTCTCGCGCAGGCGCTGGAGGGTGTCGTAGGTGTAGTTGTACCGGCCATCCGGTTGCGGGGCGTCGATAGCGCTGGCCACGAGCGGCGGATGACCGGCGCAGGCGAGCTGCACCATCGCCATCCGATCCTCATAGGGCGACTGCGCCTGATCCCGCTTCAACGGCTGCCGGCCCACCGGCGCCATGAGCACGCGGTCGAGGTGCAGGCGCTCCACTGCGGCCATCGCGATGCCGATGTGCCCCGAGTGCGGCGGGTCGAAGCTGCCGCCGAAGAGGGCGATGCGCATCGTCTGATGCTAACCGACCGGTACGTACGCGCCGTATGGCGAGTACGTACCCGCCGCATAATGAAGACGTGCCTATTGCTGCCATCGGACTCGGCGCCAACCTACCCTCGACGGTAGGTGCGCCCGCGGAGACGATTGCCGCGGCGATCGAACGGCTGGCCGAATGGGGGCGGGTCACGGCGCGCTCGGCGCTGTACCGGACGGCGCCTGTGGGCTACGTCGATCAGCCGGCATTCGTGAATGCGGCGGTGCTGCTGGAGATGGAGCTTGCACCGCTAGCGTTGCTGGATGCGCTGCTGGGGATCGAGCGCCGCTTTGGCCGCGACCGCGCGGCGGGTCCGCCGAAGGGGCCGCGTACGCTGGACCTGGATCTGCTGCTGTACGGCAATCTGGTGCTGGATGACCCGGCGCTGACCCTGCCGCATCCCGCGATGCACGAACGGCGCTTCGTCCTGGCGCCACTGGCGGAGATCGCACCAGAGTGGCGGCATCCGGTGCTGGGCCGTACGATGGCGGAGTTATTGGCGGACCTGCCGACAAAAGAGGATTCTGTGGCTAGAATCAGCGAGTGAGCCTTCCCTTCCAAATCATGGCGACTGCCGGCGCCGGCCGCCGCGCGGTGATGGACCTGCCGCACCGGCAGGTGCAGACGCCGGTCTTTATGCCGGTGGGCACGGCGGGTTCGGTGAAGGCGGTGCCGCAGCATCTGCTGGAAGCGCTGGGCGCGCAGATCGTCCTCGGCAATACCTACCATCTTTATTTGCGGCCCGGGCACGAAGTGGTGCGGCGCATGGGTGGACTGCACCGCTTCATGAGCTGGCCGCGCGGCCTGCTGACGGACTCCGGCGGCTTCCAGGTCTTTAGCCTGAATGAACTGCGCAAAGTCTCGGCGGACGGCGTCGAGTTTCGCTCGCATCTGGATGGCTCGACGCATCAGTTTTCGCCGGAACGCTCGATCGAGATACAGATCGCGCTGGGCGCGGACATCCTGATGGTCTTCGACGAGTGCACGGAGTATCCGGCGGACCGTCAGCGGGCACGGCGCTCGCTGGATTTGACGCTGGAGTGGGCCAGGCGCAGCAAGCAGTACTTCGAGGCGCATAAGCACGAGGTGCCGTGGCATAAGGAATTCGGCGGGCGCACGCAATCGCTCTTCGGCATCGTGCAGGGGGGAATGTATCCGGAGCTGCGACGTGAATCGGCAGAGCGGCTGGTGGAGATGGACTTCCCCGGCTACGCCATCGGTGGCTTGAGCGTGGGCGAGCCGCGTGAGCTGACACGCGAGATCGTGGCGGCGACGCTTCCCTTGCTGCCCGCGGACAAGCCGCGCTACGTGATGGGTGTCGGCTATCCGGACGAGATCGTCGAATACGCGAAGATGGGCGTGGACATGATGGATTGCGTGCTGCCCACGCGTGCGGCGCGGCACGGACTGCTGTTTACCTCAGAGGGCCGGCTGAACATCAAGAACCGGCAGTTCGCCGAGGACCAGGAACCGCCCGACCCGAACTGCCGCTGCCTGGTGTGCGCGCGCTATACGCGGGCGTATCTGCGGCACCTGATGGTCTCTGCGGAGCCTCTTTCCGCCGTGCTGAATACACTGCACAATTTGGCGTTCTATCTGGATACGATGGCGCGCATGCGGGAGAGCCTGGGCCGCGGCATACCGCCGCTCTCGCCGACCGCTGTGCGTGCGGGCGCACGCGCCGAGTAGTTTGTTTTTCCTTGCGGGCATGACTCTTTGCTATGTCATGGAACTCGCGGGTAGCTCACGTTTCGCGATTCGGCTGGATTCTTGCCGGCCGGTGATCTAGAAATGGATTGCCTTCCCCGGAGAGTGAGAGCGAGCGTGAGCGCAACAGCCGAGATACCGGCAGGCGCAGTGAGCGAGAGGCGCATGCCACTGCCGCATGGCTGGCTGGGCTTGATTTTGCTGCTCATTCTGGTCGCGAGCCCGGTGTGGCAGATGCATGTCCATAACCGCGTGATGCGCGCCACCTACTCGGACCTGATTCAGCGATGGGTGGGAACGCGCGCGGCGCTTCAAGGAAGAGATCCGTATTCCGCGGATGTGCTGCGGGAGATACAGCGCGCATATTACGGACATTACCCCTTGACGGCTGCGGATCCCGATGCGGCGCGGCAGACGTTTCTCTATCCGGCGCACGTCGTTCTGCTGCTGGCCCCGCTGGCGCATTTCCAATGGGAGACGGCGCGATGGATCTTTCTCTCCGTGATGCTGCCGCTGCTCATCCTCGGCTTCTGGAGCTGCTTGCAGATGTTTCTGCGCAGCCACACGCGAGGCCAAATTGCAGTCATTCTTCTGATAGCAGTTTTCAACTGGCCGGTGCTTTGGGGGCTGCGGTTGCAGCAGCCAACGCTTCTGATCGCTGCATTTATTTTTCTTGCGGGCTTCTGCATTCGCAACGGCTGGTGCGTCGCCGCGGGAGTTCTTCTCGCGCTCGCCACCGTCAAACCACAAATTGTGTTTCTAGTACTGGCGTGGCTTTTTCTCTGGGCGATCGTCCATCGCGTGTGGAGTCTTCTGATCTCCTTTTCACTCACGCTCGTTGTGCTTCTTCTGTGGACAGAGAGACTCGTTCCGCATTGGATATCGCATTGGCGAGCGTCTCTCAGCGGCTATGGCGGGGTCACCGACACTGCGCTGCCGTTCGAAAATCTCTTTGGCCACTGGGCGGGTCTGGCGTTGACGCTCCTCATCGCTGCTTCGATCTGCCGCAGCTTATGGCGCCTGCGCAAGGTCAGCGCCGCGTCGGCGGAGTTCAGCGTGGCGATCAGTCTGTCACTCGCCCTCACGGTCGTCGTGATCCCGACGCACCTGACGATGATCTATAACCTGGTGCTGCTGTTTCCGGCATGCCTTTTTCTGGCATACGTCACACCCACAGATCGTGATTCGAGAATTGCCGGGTGGGGCGCGCTGGCGCTGGTGATTTTGACATTCGCCCTGACGCCCGCGGCGATTCTCGCGGAGGCTGTGCTGAAGCCATCGATCGTATGGGACGCGATGCCGTTCTTCAATAACTCGCCCATGGCTGCGGGCATTGCGATGGCGATGGCGATCGTTGTCAGCCGCGCGCTCAAGTCGCAGCCGGATAGTCTACGAGGCCCGACGCTGCAGCAACTGCTGAACGCGGTGCCCGCGGACGTTGCTGGTGAATAGAGCGCATCAATTGTTGCGCAGCGCAGCCATTGGCTCGACGGCAGCAGCGCGCCGAGCGGGAATGTAACTGGCTGCGAGTGCCACTATCAGGAACAACGCCGCAGCCAGCATAAATGTAACCGGGTCGAGTGCTTTT
>JAUTWX010000361.1 GCA_030838385.1 Acidobacteriaceae bacterium | reverse complement strand
GAAGAGGCTGCCGTGAAAGTCATTCGTTCCCGAGCGCGTCGTCACGTTCACCACGCCGCCATTGAAGCGCCCAAACTCCGCCGGCACATTGTCCGCCTCGATCGTGAACTCCTGAATGTCATCGAGTATCGGGAAAAACACCACCTGCCCCGGCTCTGGCTGCAGTGCGGAGATGCCGTCAAACAAATACTCGTTCGTCCGCGGCCGTCCGCCGTTGATGCGCGGCAGCAGCGTCCCGGGCGGCAGCTCCACCCCCGGCGCCAGCGTCGATAGCTGAATAAAGTTGCGCGTGTTCAGCGGAATCGCCTGCACCGTGCGCCCCGGAATGTTCGTCTGGATGTTGCTCAGCTCCGACTGCAGCAGCGGCGCGTCTTCTGTAACCGTGACCGTCTGTTGTCCGCCGCCCGGATTCAGCAGCATGTCTACGCGCACAGCCTCGCCCGTCGGCACCGTCACGCCTTGCCGCAGCACCGGCGTAAATCCTGTCGCCGCAATCTCGACCGAGTAGCTCCCCGGCGACAACTGCGCAAACGTGTAATAGCCATCGGCCGTCGTCACCGTCCTCTGCCGCACGCCGGTGGTCGTTCGCGTGAGCGTCACCTGCGCTCGCGCAATCGACGCGCCGGACGGATCGGTCACCCGCCCCTGCAGGCCACCCGAAATCTGCGCCCACGCATGAATTGTGAAGATGACCCACAGCAGAAACAGGAAGGGACGGCGTAAACGCATCATGTTCTCCGGGGAAAGAGATACCTCGGAACCCTGCGGCCGGGAGCCCGGCAGCCGCCCTGGCTGAAGGGACCCAACCAGGCGCAAGCTGCCGGATAATGCGAATTTATATGGATGAAATCGTTTCGTCAAAACGATTGCAGCGAAACCGAAGGAATCTGCAGTAAAGACGGTGGAAACCGAACGGTCGCTGTTCGTTTGCAACCATCACACCTGATGCAGATCGGCGCGAAGGTTGCTACGGCTGAAAGACCAGTCGCGCGCCACGCGCCGGCGCAGTCCACAGCGCCTCCACATCGCGCAGCGCCGCGGTCTGCACCTTCATCGCAAAGGGTGTCTTCGCCGCCTGTTTGAAAAATTCCGCCAGCGCCGCGAAGATCTGCTCCATCGATGCGCTGCCGAATCCACTCCCCAGAATCTCAAGGCCGGAGCTCCGCAGCGTCGCCCCCGCCAGCGTGATCGTCGCTCCCGCACTCTGCCCGATCTGCACAAAGCGAATGCGCGGCGTCGCGCGGCTCAAGCCCTTCTGCGCAATCGCCGCCAGACAACTCTCCGCCGGCTCGCCCCACAGATAGTCGAGCACCACATCCACCCCATGCTCCGCGATCTCGCCGCGAAACGCCGCCACCAACGCCTCCCGCGATTGCTCGAGCGAGATCACCGCATCCGCGCCCAGTTCCTTCAACGACGCCAGCGCTTCGGGATTCCTCCCCGCTGCAACCACTCGCCTTGCTCCCAGCCGCTTCGCAATCTGCACCGCAAGCTGTCCCGCCGCTCCCGTCGCGCCCAGGACCACCACAGTCTCGCCGGCACGAAACTGCGCCCGCATCTGGAGCGCCACCCATGAGGACATCCCCGGATTCGCGATCCCCGCCGCGGTCAACGCATCCAAACCATCCGGCAGCCGGACAGACAGCGCCGCATGCGTCACCGCGCGTTCCGCAAATGTTCCAAACGGCGGTCGCGACGCGCCGAAATAAACGCGCGTCCCATCCTCCAGCCGGCCCACGCCATCCACACCGGGCACAAACGGCAGCTTGCCCGTGCTGCCATAGTGCGTGCCATTCGCCAGCGCCTTCACAATCGGGTGCAGCCCCGCCGCCTCTACTTCGACCAGCACCTCACCCGCCTCCGCCACCGGATCGACAAACGACCCATAGCGCGGCGCCTTCGCAAACGACTCCACAATCGCAGCGTTCATAGCATCCTCACGGATCACTGTATGAGGTCTACGCAACGCTGCGCCACCAGGCGGCCGACCGGTCAGTAGATGTGGAAGTTCACTTCGATGGTGATCGCAACCGCCACTGGCTTGTCATCCAGCGTCCCCGGCTTGAAGCGGTACTGCCGGACCGCGTCGATAGCCTTCTCGTCCAGCCCCATCCCCAGCTTCCTCACCGTGTGGACATGCTGCGGCATACCGTGCGTGTCTACGACGCACTGAACGACCGACACGCCTTGGTATTTGGCATGTTTCGCTTTCTGCGTGAATTCGGCATCCACTGAATAGGTCAGCAGGGGCGGAGTCACACCGTTGCCAATTTTGTAGACCTTCTCTTGCGCCGGCGCTGCCGTCGCGGCATTCTGCGGAGTCACCTCAAAGGACAGCGCCGCCGCGGTCATAGCACCGCCCAGCAGCGCACACGCCGCCACTGCCGTCATCGCAATCCTCCTCGTTCGGCTCATCTTCGGCAAATCCGTGGTCAATCGCATAATCCGCTCCTCCAGTATGTTGGCGTCAAAAACTCCGATCGCCGGTGTTCCACCCGCATAGCTCGCTCGCGCCCCGGGCATGGCCATCGCCGTCGCCAGCCGTAGCAGGGAAGCCGCATACTCCGG
>JAUTWX010000345.1 GCA_030838385.1 Acidobacteriaceae bacterium | reverse complement strand
ACGACGAGCATGGCCGGCACGAGATCTTCGCGGGCGGCAAGAAGGTGGGTCTGGGCGAAGCCGAGCACACCCTGGTGCTCAACCAGGCACACGTGGACGCTGCTGCCAACGACACCTTCGAGAAGTCGGGTATCGCAAAGAACAGCCGCGAGGAGAAGATCCGCGCGCGCGATGCCAAGATCAAAAACGATGCGGAGAACGCAAAGATGGCCCGGATGTACAAGGAGCACGTACTGGGCGAGAAGCCGGTCGAAGGACTGGTATCGCTCGATGCCATCAAGCCTGCTCCGAAGGCTCGGGTCGAGAGCGAAGAGCCGGTGATGGGCGACTAAGTCGCCATAACGAAGAAAGCGAAGGCCGCCAGCGATGGCGGCCTTTGTTGTCTCTACGTAGCCGTTCGGGGCATGAAATACTTGTGCGATGACCGACGGCGAGCAGAACGAATCGCAAGCCAGCGCGGGAAGACCGGCAGGCGTGTACATCGTCGCGATCTATTTCACGGCGGTGTGGTTGTTCTCGCTGGGCAGTCTAGTGTATGTGCTGTTTTTCCGGCTCACGCCGGAGATGCGGCATCAGCTTGCCACATCGTCTGCTCTGGCGCCGCTGGCGATTGCCGATCTCAACGGATTGCTGACCGCCGTGGCGTCGTGGCTGCTAGTGGCCATGCGGCGGATCGGGGCTGGACTCCTGCTGGCTTCAACGGTGCTGGTGGCTGGGCTGTGCGCGATCTCCTGGCCCGCGTTGCTGCACCGCTATTCTCAGGTTCCAACGCATGCGGGACTGCATGCGCTGCTGCTGGGAGGGAGCAACCTGGTGCTGCACATTGCGGCGACGGTATATGCCTTTCGCTTGAACAGCAAGGGACTGCTACGCTAGCGGGTATGCAGGCCAGGGCTCGGCGGAGATCGGGTGGAGGCTGGGAGAGCCGGGTGCATTGTGCCGCATCTGCAATGGCGGCTCTCACCGTCCTCGCGCTCACCGGATGCACCGTTTATTCCGCGCAGAAATCGCCGGGAGTGACGCAGACCACGAGCGCGGAGCAGGTGGATCGCATCTTTTGGCAGGATGTGGAGCAGGCGAAATGGGTGCAGGTGAATGCATTGCTGGCGCCGAATGCGGTGTGGCGCGTCAATGGGCAGGTGGTTCCGCGTGCGCAAATTGTGCCGTGGCTCCAATCGCTGGTAGTTCATGGCGTGCAGGTGAGCGACCTTGTCCTGACGCCTGCGGTGAATGACATGAACCTGGTGTACACGGTGCAGATGCAGGCGGACAAAGCTGTGGCAGCGCAAATTGGTGCTGCTTGCGCAGGGCATCCGCAGACGTTGAGCGCGCTCGCCGTGTGGCAGCAGCCGCAACCCAAGGGCGACGCCGCAAAGGACAAACAAGCCAGCAGCAAAGCGTATGGGGGCTATCTGCTCACGGTGCACGATCTGATGACTGCCGGCAATGGCCGCTGCAGCTAAATCCGCGACGGCGTGGCCGGCTGAAGAAGTAGCGCTGCCTGCGGCGGACGAAATCCTGAACATGCGCGGCGCGCTGCTGGGATGGTATGCGGCACACAAGCGCGACCTGCCTTGGCGCGCGACGCGCGATCCGTATCGCATCTGGGTTTCGGAGATCATGCTGCAGCAGACGCGGGTGGCTGCGGTGCTGGAGCATTATCGGCTTTTCCTGGCGGCGTTTCCGACAGTGGAGGCGCTGGCTGCGGTGAGCGAGCCGGAGGTGCTGGCGGTGTGGAGCGGGCTGGGCTACTACCGGCGGGCGCGGATGCTGCATCGCGCGGCGAAAGTGGTGGTTGAGGAGTTAGCCGGCGCGATACCGAATACGGCGGAAGGCTTGAGGGCGCTGCCGGGCGTGGGCGCGTATACGGCGGCGGCGGTGGCGAGCATCGCGTTCAGCGAGCCGGTGGCGGTGGTGGATGGGAATGTGGAGCGCGTGCTGGCCCGGGTGGCGGGATGGTCTGCTGCAGAGGCGGGATTTGCAACTAGAGTGCGTACATTTGCGGATACGCTCGTGCATCCGGAGCGGCCAGGCGATTTCAATCAGGGGATGATGGAGCTGGGGGCCACGGTGTGTCTGCCGCGCGCGCCTTTGTGTCTGGGCTGTCCGTGGCAGCCGTGGTGCCGCACGCGTGGCGAGCATGCTGTGCCGGTACGTCGGGTGCAGCAGCGCCAGCATGGTGCCCGGGTGGTGTGGCTGCGCGGATCAGGGTTGAAGGAGCAAGTTCGGCTGGTGCAGCGGGCGGCGGATGCATCGTTGATGGCGGGGATGTGGGAGCTGCCGGTGTATGAGCCGATTGCAGGCGAGTCACCGGAGTTCACCGTGCGGCATGCCATCACGGTTACGAATCATGTGGTGGAAGTGTACGTGGCGCGGACTGGGCGGTCTCGCAGAGTCGAGGGCGAGTGGGTGCTGGTGAGTGAGCTGGCGCAGCGAGCGCTTACCGGGCTGACGCGCAAGGTATTGCGCCGCGTTGGCTGCATGACATAACGATGATGCGGCTTAATACTGCGTAAAGAACTCGGACATGGGCGGTGCCGTTGCCGCCGCGCCGGGAGGATTCGGCAGGCCAAGTACACCCATGACCGTACGCAGCATGCTCTGGTGCTGGTAGAGAGTGGTGGATGCCTGCGTGTAGCCCACCTTTACGATGGGACCCCAGAAAGCGGCAACCACATGACCGCCACCGTGCGTGGTGTTGCTGGTTGCCGCTTCGTCGAAGTCCACGATCAGAGCGCCATCCCCGCCGGGAGCGAATGCAGCTTGGTTGGACAGTGGGATGACAACATTCGACTGCAACCAGGAGTCCGCCTGCTGTGGCGTTCCGCTGTGTGCATCGTCGGCGATATCCGGAATGATGAAGGAGAACTCCGGGAGCGTCCCGTTTGCGAGATCGGTGGCGAACTGTGTGAACGGCCAGATGCATTGATTCGCCACCTGCGGATTGCCGGCGATATCCGAGAGCAATGCAAAGGGATTATGCCGAATCATGTAGAGGCCAGTATCTCCGCCAACGTAGCCTTGGGGAATGCCCTCGGCGTAAATCCTGAATGGGATGTTGGCGGCAAGCATGTGCCGAGCTATGTTATCGACGTTCCAGACGGTGGTGGAGCTGTCGTTCGTCGTCAGCAACTTCCCTGTGGTCAGCATGAAGTAGTCGCCGATCGAGGGATGGGAATTTGCGTAATAGTTCGTCGCAAGAGCGCCGTTGGCGATCAGGTTATTAAGATTTGGCCACGCAGCATTGCGGACTACGGCTGAATAGCTGGTATTTTCTTCAAGCACCATGACGATGTGCTTGCTCTGCACCGTCTGCGATTGCACCGTGACACTCGCGTTGCCCGACTGCGCCGTGTCCTGAACACTCGTTGCGGTCACGGTTACTGCGCCGGCCGAGGCAGGTGCAGTGAAAAGCCCGGTCGCATTGACGGTGCCGGCGCTTGCGGACCACGTGACCGCCGAGCTGAAATTCCCGGAGCCCTTCACTGTCGCATTGCACTGTGAGGGTCCGCTGGTGTTTACGGTTGCCGGATTGCAGGCTACTGAAACGGATGTAACGGTGGAGGAGGGGGGCGAGGACGTCTGCACGGTTACAGCGGCCGTACCCGACTTTGTTATGTCCTGGGTGCTGGTCGCGGTCACGGTCACGTTGCCGACCGAGGTTGGCGCAGTGAGGAGTCCGCTTGCGTTGATGGTGCCACCGCTGGCCGACCACGCGACAGCAGAGCTGTAGTTTCCCGAGCCCTTCACGGTCGCGTTGCACTGCGATGTCGTGCTGGCGGCAATTGCGGAGGGAGTGCAGGCGGGTGAGACAGACGAGATGGCGGAGGACGCAGACGTCGATGTAGACGCGGGATGGCTACTGCCGCCGCCGCAGGCGGTCAGGCAGAAGAGAAGCGAAGACGCGACGAAGCCGCACGCGAGTTGACCCTTCATGAACCATCTCCTCGGATTACGCCGGGGGTCTGTATCTCTTAAGATATCCCTTTGAGGCACGCAGGTAAACGTGGCGCAAGCAGCAACACCCTGTTACCCGTTATGAACGGGGGGAGGGTGGTACGCTACGCTTCCTTTATTTTAGAGGAATGCCGGAACAGGCACGGCAGGGAGTACACGAGGTGTGTTTCTCGCAAACGATCGCGGGTCTGGGTCCGCCAGCGCTGGCGCAGGCGGGCCGGAAGGTCCGGCCGGTTATGTAAAAAGATGATGAAGCTCGGAGAGCACTGCATGTCTGCTCGTGCTCACCGACTTCATCCACATGGAGGAAAAACCGGCTTACAGTTCCCGCCTGGCTTCATCCGCATCCTCGGCCAGGTCGCGCAACAACTTAAAGAACGTCGATGATTGACCGAGGAAGAGCCCCATAGCCGTCAGGAAGTTAACCACGCTCATAGCAACGCCCCTGGTCTCTGTGGGGCGGATGATGGAGCATGGCGGCAGCTTCCGGCTCAGGAATGGGCATGGCTCAGGCATGATCAGATTTGTCTGAAAATCCTCGCCACCAAACGGCGGAGAGTTCAGATCTGGAAAGGTCACCGATACACCTGTCATTGGGTCGACTGCGGTTAGCTTTGGCGCGTTTCCTGCTTTGTCGGCCCAGGTTTGAAAATGCATGGTTTCGGTGGGGCCGATGCTGATGAGAATGCGCAAGACCTCCACGCTGGTGGCTCTCTGCGCCATGGAGGGATAGAGGCTGTTGCCGCCCTGTTCGATGGTGGGAAAGTGGAACCCGGCGGTATTCGCGATGGCCTGAAGGAAGTTTGCATCCATCGTGTCTTCATCGGTCCGGGGAATGGCGGTGTGCTCTCCCACGGCTAAAGTGGGAATCGCCTGCGGGAAGGTGAACGTCGGATCGAGGTCAGGGTTATGGGTGCTGCTGCGATAGCGCGTCCACCAACTGGTATCCAGCGTGAGCCGCATCAGGTTTGTGATTCGTGCCTTTCCGCTGGAACCCGTCGCGGTGCTGCCAGCCAAGGTGCGGAACGGCTCCAGATTTACTGGTTCCCTTCCCTTCGAAACCAGGTACGCATTGAGGAAGTTTTGGTGGGTGAATTCATCGTCAGTATTGTCGTGGACATACTGGGCCATATCGGCGTCCAGCATCGCAAGAGCGGCGGTGAAGGCTGGATTCCCGGTTCCGCCGGGAACCTCGCTGTCCGGGATGCCGCAGAGTTCGTTGTACTGCACCCAAAAATCAGTCTCGATGATTTCCGCCGCTGCGGCGAACCGGAGCAGGGCAGCGTCGCCGCGGGTGAGCCGACCATGGTGGTCTTCATGTCCTTCTTCATGTCCTTCTTCCGCTAGGGCGAAAGTGCTGCGGGCTAGGAGCCCGACGCCTGCTGTGGCGAGTCCATTCTTCATGAACGATCGCCGATTGGTTGCGGCTTTCATGCTGCTCCACATTTCGTGCATAACAAAGAGCCTCCTGGATCGGAAGACTGAACTTACGAGACAAAGGCAGGTGTCAGCGCAAAGTAATAGCTTTGTCATCTGTTTATTGCGTTTGATGACAATTGCGCTAACTGATTGCATCCAGTGCCCCATTGCGTCCCTCGGTGACTGTCGAGGTGATAGCCTTCCTGTACTTCACGGGAGCCGATTCGAGCATGTCATCCAGTACAGTGCGCGGTGTTCTTCTGACAATCATGCTTGCTGGCTTCAGTGTGCCGGTGCTGGCCCAAATGGCGCAAAAGCTTCCGGCGGTGCCGCAGGTGGCTGGGGTGCCGGCGGCGGCGCAACAGGCGGCCGAGCAGATCGATCCGGAGCGGATTCGCGCTGCGGTGAAGTACCTTGCCGATGACAAGCTGGAGGGGCGCGGTCCGGGCACCGAGGGCGACCGCATGGCGGCGAAGTATCTCTCGGAGCAGTTTGCTTCGTATGGGCTGACGCCTGCCGGCGACAACGGTTCGTGGTACCAGAAGGTGCCGCTCTATGCAGTGCGCACGGTGCCGGACAAGACGACCTTCCAACTGGTGCCCAAAGCGGGTTCTTCCGGGAGTGGCGAGCCGCTGACGTTGAAGTATGGTGCGGACTTTGTAACCAACAACCAGACCGGCACTGCTGTCGCGGAGATCGATGCGCCGATTGTCTTTGTCGGCTACGGCATTCGCGCGCCTGAATATAACTGGGATGATTACAAGGGCGTGGATGTGCGGGGCAAGGTGGTGCTGTTGATCGTGAACGAGCCGCCATCGGAGGACTCAGGATTCTTCAAGGGCAAGGCGCTGACGTATTACGGACGATGGACGTATAAGTTCGAAGAGGCTGCACGGCAGGGCGCTGTTGGCGCGCTCATTATTCATCGCGAGGACCTGGCGAGTTATCCGTGGCAGGTGGTGCGGAGCTCGTGGTCGGGCGAGAAGAGCTACCTGGTAGGCGATCCAAATGCGAAGCTCGAGGCGGCGGCATGGATCCAGCACGACATTGCCGACAAAATAGCGGAGGCGGCGGGGTATGACATTGACGATGTGATCGAGGAAGCGGGCAAACATAACGTGTCCCGCGAGACGACGTGGCGGCTGAAGGCGCACATCGTGAGCGAGAAGCGCTCATTCGATTCGGAGAACGTGGTGGGGATGGTGGCGGCGAAGAATGCGGGGCCGGAGCAGTCGGTACTGTACACGGCGCACTTCGATCATCTGGGCATGGACAGGAACGCGACCGGCGACAAGATCTACAACGGTGCGACGGACAACGCGACCGGCTGCGGCATTGTGCTGGAGCTGGCGCGCGCGTATGCAGATGCCGCGAAAGCAGGCACGCCGCCACCGCATCGCGTGTACTTCGCGGCAGTGACGGCGGAGGAGCAAGGGCTGCTAGGCTCGGAGTATCTGGGGCTGCATCCACCGGTTCCGGACCAGGACCTGACACTCGATCTGAACTACGACATGCTGCTGCCGATTGGGGTGCCGATGTCGGCCGAGGTCTCCGGGGCAGAGCGGACGACGTTCTATCCTGCGGTGCAGAGTACGGCGAAGGATTTCGATCTGACGATTCAGCCGGACCAGTTCCCGGGCGCGGGACACTACTATCGTTCGGATCATTTTTCGCTGGCGCGCTATGGGATTCCGGCGTTTTCGATTGGGCAGGGAACGCTCTTTGCTGGACATGACCCGAGCTGGGGCGAGCAACAGATGAAGCAGTACACCGCAGAGCGGTACCATCAGCCAAGCGATGAATACAAGCCGGAGATGGACTTCCGCGGCGATGCGCGGATGGCGCAGTTCGGCTTCGCTCTGGGCTGGCTTGCGTCGGAAGCAAAGACGGAGCAGGGTTGGCAGTCGGGAGATGAGTTTGCGGCGCCGCGTAAGAAGAGCATGGCCGGCCAGTAGGCTTTCCGACGGGCAGCATCGGAGGGCGCTGCGTGTTGCCGCCGGTGTGCTGCTGCTGCTCTTCCTGCCGCTTCCATTTGCGACGGCACAGCAGCAGCTTCCGTTGCCGCAGCTGCAGCGGCGCAGGCAGGCACTCGAGGAGAGCGGCATATTTCCCCCGGGGCGCTCGAATCTTCCGGACGAGGCCGCGGGCGCATATGCGCTGAGTACCAATCCGGCGGAGGTCATCGAGATGATCCTGAACGGGGACGGCAACGATGTCCGGTTGCAGGGTTATTTGACGCGGCTGGGCGACGGTGAATCCGATCAGGGTGCGCCGCTGACTTATTTTTTCGCGCGCACGACGGTGAGCCCAACCCAGCTCACGTTCATTACGCGGCAGGTGCACGGGCTGTGGTGGAGCTTCGCGGGAACGATCGATCGCGGCAGCGCACAGATGAGCACGCAGAAGGGTTATTACTTCCTGAACGGCACGCTGACGGAGCACTTTGATACAGGCCAGTCGCAGCCGCAGCGCGTCAGGTTGCCTTTGCTTCCGGAGGGCGGGTCGACGCAATAGAATCGCTTTGATTCGAGCCGGGCTCCGCTGCGGGCTTGTTCAGGTACCACGGAATGTTGATCACCAGCACCCGCTGGCTGCCCTTGACCAGGAGCAGCAGCTTGAGCACCTGCGCGCGCTGGTTGTGCAGCAGGTTCTGCCACCACCGGCTGACGACGAGCTCCGGCACCATCACGGCGATCTGGCGATGCGGGTTCTCCGCCTCGATCTTCAGGATGTATTCAACCACCGGCTGGATGACAAAACGGTATGGAGAGCGCAGGATGATGAGTTTGGGGATGGGGAGCTTTGCGGCCTGCAGCGGCTCGACCACCATGTGTTGCCAGATCGGCGTGAGCTCGTCGTCCTTGTCTTCAATGTCCTGATCGTCGCCGGTGTGGACGTGAATGGCGCGGATGTCCTGCGAGAGCATGAGAGCGAAGCGCAGTCCCTTCTCCGAGATGCGGCTCCAGCGATCCATGGGGATCAGGACGATAGGTGGATCGATGTCGTCCAGGCAGATGGGTTTGTCGGTGCCGACCTCGGCTTCCACGCGGTTGTAGTGGCGCTTGACGCGCAGCATCAGGAAGATGAGCAGCGGTATCATCACCGCCGTGATCCACGCACCTTCGACAAATTTGGCAATGAGAACGACGAGAACGGTGACGCCGGTGGCGAAGGCGCCCAGGCCGTTGATAAGTATATGAGGGAGCGCGCCCGCGCCCTTGACACGTCGCCAATGCACGACCATGCCTGCCTGCGAAAGCGTGAAGGCCAGGAAGGCGCCGATGGCATAAAGCGGGATGAGGCGATCCGTGACGCCGCGAAAGACGATGAGCAGAATGGCGGTGAAGGTGGTGAGTGCGTAGATGCCGTGCGAGTAGAGCAGGCGGCGGCCGCGAATGACGAAGACCGTGGGGAGATATTTGTTGAGCGCGATGGCGCGGGTGAGGCGCGGGAAGTCGGCGAAGGCGGTGTTGGCGGAGAGCGAAAGCACCAGCAGTATGGAGCCGATGGTGACGTAGTAGAAGATGCCGCGCCCCATGACTGCCGCGGTGAGCTCGGAGAGCACGCTCTGGTAATGCGACGAATTGGGATCGACGGCACCGATGCCATAGGAGCGGCAGAGCAAGGCGATACCGGCAAGCAGCACGATGAGTATCGAGATGATGATGGTGAGGGTTGTCTTGGCGGTCTTGCATCGTGGTTCGCGGAAGGCGGTGACACCGTTGGAGACGGCTTCCACGCCGGTCATGGCGGTGCAGCCGCTGGAGAAGACTTTGAGCACGAGCCAAAGCGAAATGCCAGCCGTAGCCGCGGGGAGTTGCGGTGGCGTGATGATGGGATGCGGATGACCTCCGCTGAGGACTGCTTTGAAGAGGCCCACGGAGATGACGACGAGCAGCGTGCCGATGAAGAGATACGTGGGAATGAGAAACGCGCCACCGGTCTCGCGGACGCCGCGCATGTTGACCAGGGCGAGCAGGAACAGGATGCCGAGGCAGATGGCGAGCGTGTGCTTCTGCAAGGCACCGGGGTCGACGGAGATGAGCGCGCCCACGCCAGCCGAGATGCCGACCGCCGCGGTGAGCACATAGTCGATCATGAGCGCGGCGGCAGCGAGCAGGCCGGGATAGGTGCCGAGGTTCTCCGACGCGACGGTGTAGGAACCGCCTCCGCTGGGATATGCATCGATCGTCTGCCGATAGGAGAAGAAGACGATGACGAGCAGCGTGATGATGGCGAACGAGATGGGGACGATGTAGCGCAC
>JAUTWX010000339.1 GCA_030838385.1 Acidobacteriaceae bacterium | reverse complement strand
CTCATGCCCACATCGGTCTGGTAGGCGGTGCCGTTTGGTAACACACGCTCGTCCGCAGTGGGCACATGAGTATGCGTACCGAGCACAGCGGTAACCCGGCCATCAAGATACCAACCGAGTGCCATTTTCTCCGATGTGGCCTCGGCATGGATGTCTACCAGGATCACTTTCGCGCGGACGCCGGCCAACATCCGGTCCGCGGTGCGGAAGGGGTCGTCATTGGATTGCATGAAGACCCGTCCCTGAAGATTGAGCACGGCATAGGGGATACCCGAGGGGAGCGTGCCTTCATAAATACCGAAGCCGGGGGTGCCTGCGGGGTAATTAGCGGGCCGGACAATGCGGCGCGGCCGATCGTGGCTTTCCGGGGGAATGGACCCGAGATAGTCGATGATCTCGCGCTTGTCCCATACATGATTGCCGGTGGTAAGGACGTGCGCGCCGAGGTCGAAGAGGTCTTCGGCAAGGGAAGGCGTCAGCCCAAAGCCGCCGGCGGCGTTCTCCGCATTCACGACCACCAGGTCGACCTGGCGCTCCTCAATAACATGTGGGAGATGCTCCCTTACCACCCGCCTTCCCGGACTGCCGAAAACGTCCCCGACAAAGAGCAATTTCACGAAATTCATCCCTCTCTTAAGTAACTACGACGGTCCCGTAAGGCTGGCTTTTGGCATGCCGTGAGCATCTGCGGCCGCGCTCGAGGCAGATGACCTCCGGTGTTAACTCGAAACCAACGTGATCGTCACGTCACGAGTGACAGAAGTCTTTTTTATGGTAGCGTTTGGCTTATGGCAGCCAACACACGCTTCGTGACCGGTGTCCATATCCTGGTCATTCTTTCGCAGAATGACGCGCTGAAGACTTCGGCCGATCTCGCTGAGGTTCTTCATACCAACCCTGTCGTCATTCGCAGGATACTTTCTTCTCTGCAGCAGGCCGATCTTATCGTGAGTCAGAAGGGGCCATCCGGTGGATCGAAGCTGACTCGTCCGGCGAAATCGATCACGCTGGCGGAGGTGCATCGTGCGCTCGACACGAGCAGCAAGCTGAACCTGCCGAAGAGCAGTGGCGCAGTGGCCTCGAAGATTCACGCTGCCATCGCGAAGGCATATCGAGACTGCCACCGCGCATTCGAAACGGAGCTTGATCGCGTAACGCTGGCTACGTTGGTGAAGCGAGCACAGAAGTCGCGCTAGGGAACTGGCCGTCCCGGCAAAGGCGCCGCTGGCGCGGACGGTTGGTTCGCTTCCCTCACTTCCGGTCTGGGCGCGCGAACAAACGTGCGGATGCTTCGCTTCGTCAGGATGACACCAAGTCTTAGCCGGAGCTTTCCTTGTCTTCGTGCGCTGGCCGCATGAGCGGGAAGAGAATCACATCGCGGATCGATCGCGCACCGGTCAGGATCATGGTGAGCCGGTCGATGCCGATGCCTTCGCCAGCGGTGGGCGGCAGACCATAGGCCAGGGCCCGCACATAATCTTCATCCGGCTGATGCGCTTCCTGGTCGCCGCGCTCACGCTCGGCAAGCTGCTGCGTGAAGCGCCGCTCCTGATCCACCGGATCGTTCAGCTCGCTGAAGGCGTTTCCCAGCTCGAAGCCGCCGATGTAGAACTCGAAGCGCTCCACCCAGTCGGGCTCGTCGGGCTTCACCTTGGAGAGCGGTGAGACGGCGAGCGGGAAGTCGTAGATGATGGTCGGCTGGATGAGGTGCTCTTCGGCCACGGCTTCAAAAAGAGTGGCGATCGTCTTCCCGACTGGCTCTCCAGCCTGCATCGCCACCTGCACTCCGGCTGTACGCACGCGCGAGATCAGCTCATGCACTGTCGTCTCCGTCGCGAAGTTCGCAAGCGTGGGAGCCGCGCCCGCGTTCTGTGGCCAGAAAGCGGCGATCGCCTCACGCATGGAGTAGCGCTTCCACTGCGCGAGATCGATCGTTGTGCGATTGAACTCGGTGGTCAGCGTGCCGTTCACTTCCATTGCGACGAACTTCACCAGCTCCTCGGTCAGGTCCATCAGGTCGTGATAGTTCGCATATGCCTGGTAGAACTCGAGCATGGTGAACTCGGGATTGTGCTGGGTCGAGACGCCCTCGTTGCGGAAGTTGCGATTGATCTCGTAGACGCGGTCGAGACCGCCGACGACGAGTCGCTTCAGATAAAGCTCCGGCGCGATGCGCAGGAAGAGCGGCATATCCAGCGCGTTGTGGTGCGTGGTGAAGGGCCGCGCCATCGCGCCACCGGCGATGGACTGCATCATGGGGGTCTCGACTTCCATATAGCCGCGGTCGTCGAAGAAGCGCCGCACCGCGCGTAGTATCTGCGCGCGCTTGACGAAGACAGCGCGGACATCGCTGTTGATGAACAGATCGAGATAGCGCTGGCGGTAGCGCAGCTCCACATCTTCGAGGCCGTGATACTTCTCCGGCAGCGCGAGCATGGACTTGGTGAGGAAGGTGATGGTGTCCACGTGCACGGTGAGCTCGCCGGTGCGGGTGCGGAAGAGATAGCCGGTGACCCCGATGTGGTCGCCGAGATCGAGCAGCTTGTAGAGCTGGAAGGCCTCGCCCACGGCGTCGAGCCGCACATAAATCTGCAGGCGCTCGCCGCCCTGCTGCAACTGGGCAAAGCCGGCCTTGCCTTGAGCGCGGATGGCCATCAGGCGTCCGGCGACGCTGACCTGCGTGCGTTCGGCCTCAAGCTGCTCCGCGGTCCAGCTCTCGAAGCGAGCGCGCAGCGCGGGAATCTCGTGCGTAGTGCGATAGTGATTGGGGTAGGCGGCGTGGCCCAGCGCGGCGATCTGCTGCAGCTTTTCCTGCCGCAGCGCGAACAGGCTGCGCTCGAATTCTGACTCGAACACTCTGTTTCCTTTGAGGGAGATACCGTTCGGTCAGTATACCGAGACGATGGTGTATAAACAGCGCTGTATCGAGCGGCTATGACGAGCGAAGGCGACAACAGCGAAGCCACGAGCAGCAAGCCGCCGCGGAAAAAGAGCGCCGCGCTCGAATCGCTGGTGCAGGTGGAGAGCCTGATCCAACTGGCGTTGGTTTTGCCGGTGGCCACGGTGGTCGGGCTACTGATTGGCGTGGGGCTGGACAGGTGGCTGCATCAGCATTGGATCTACATTGCGGGGATGATCCTTGGCGCGGCCGCCGGCTTTGTGCAGATTTTCCGCGTCGTGCTGGCCCTGAGCAAAGCTAACTGATCGGGTCGGCGCGAATCATCTGGCTGCATTTCTGAAACAATCAGAGACAAAAGAGACGTGACTGAATCTTGACTGAACCGAACGCCTCACCACTCGCCGACTTTACCGAGCGTGACCTGAAGAACACGCTGATGCGCGCGCTGCGCTGGGTGGGCATCCTGGGGGTGCTGGGCGCTCTTGCGATTTGGGGCGCGGCGGGGTGGCAGTCGGCGGCGATGTTCG
>JAUTWX010000338.1 GCA_030838385.1 Acidobacteriaceae bacterium | reverse complement strand
ATCCGGTAGCTATTCAGAGGCGGCCCCCTCCATCCCCCGGAAGGTGCATTCCCCTGCAATGAGGGCCATGCGCATACTTGTCAAGGTTACCGGAGCAGGTCGCGATAGCAAGAACACCTATCTTCATATCAAGCATTTCGATACGCCAAACTGCAGTAACGATGGATGTTACCGGGGCCAGAGTTTCACTTACTATCGAATTGACGGTTCTTCGGATTGCTCTGACAATGGTGTAGGCACAGCATTGCGCTTGCGGGGGTCAGTCTATCCCGCGGCCTTGCTGGATAAGTAGAACGGGACGAAGACCATTTCGGAGCAACGAATGCGGGGATAGTCCCGCATCGTACGTTCCAACAGCAGCCCGACATGAGGCCGCTACGTACAGCGACTCGGCTTGCAGTTGTGTTGGTTTCGGAGGATGGATGACGAACGCTCCCAGTATGAATGCCCAACATCCGGCATCGACCATGGTCCCGCAGAAGCGGGAATGGAAGAAGCCGGTGCTCGACATTCTGGCTTTAGCGGATGCGCAGGGCGGCCATAGCCATGTGCATGATGGAATTGACAAGCACAAGTCCGGCTAACTCCGCTGTCTCCTCTACCATTGTTGTTTGAATCGAATGCTAGACAATACGAGAAATATTTTGGGTATTTGGGTCCATTGACCGCGTCCTCGTCTTCCGCCTCGGGCGCATAGCCTGATGTCCAATCAGTTTCCAAGCCGGATGCGCGCCATTGCCGGCTTTTGGTCTCCCGCGAGCTCGATCTCTCCGCGTAGCTGTCGCGCCATGCTGGCTGCGATGTCAGGCATGCCTGGCACGATTCAGCAGCCGGCGCCGGGCGTCTCTCTCGGCTCAAGCGACTATCGTCCCTCTCCGATCTCGTCATCCGCGACACTGTCCCATCCATCTGACAGTCCTGAACCCTGCATCGTTGCCGATCTGCGGATCGATAATCGCGACGAACTGGTAGGTGAACTAGGGCTGCCGCTAACGGCATCGGACGACGAAGTACTTCTCTACGCCTGGATGCGGTGGAATTTCACCGTCGTGGATCACCTGATCGGTGGCTTTGCCTTCGCCTGCTGGGATCCCCGGCGCCAGACGTTTTTCCTCGCGCGCGACCACGGCGGGGAGCGTCCGCTGCACTTCGCGCGTTCCCTCGGTCCGCATGGCGGCTTCGCATTCGCCTCCATGCCTCCTGGACTTTGCGCGCTGCCAGACATCGCAGATCGCGTCAATGTGGAGGGCGTGGCACACTATCTTGCCGCCCTGTCGCCTCGCGGCACCGGAACATTCTTTGAGGGTGTCGAACGTCTGCCGCCGGCACACTGGATGAAAGTGTCGCCTGCGGGCGTCGAGATACGCCGCTACTGGCATGCGCTCGATGCCAAGCCTATCCGTTATCCGCGCGACTCCGATTATGTGGACGACTTCCGCGAGCGGCTGGATCGGGCTGTCCGGGTGCGCCTCGTGGGAGCAGAGGGTATCGCCTCCCAATTGAGCGGCGGCCTCGACAGCTCTTCGGTTACCGTGACTGCGGCCCGTCTGCTGGCGGCGCAGGGTCGCCGCATCACCTCGTTTACGGCAGTCCCTGTGCCCGGGTATGACGGATCGGCGCTATTCGGCCGCTTCGGCGATGAGGGTCCAATGGCTGCCGAGGTTGCCGCCCTCTATCCCAACATCGACCAGGTGCCGGTAAACGTCAGCGGGCGCGATCTGCTTGCAGCTTCCTGCCGCGACATGCGGCTCACCGGACAACCGACCTTCAATCCCACCAATATGCTCTGGATCGAGACCATCCTCGATGCCATGCGGAGCCGCGGACTCGGCGTGCTGCTGCAGGGAGCAGGCGGAAACAGCACCATCAGTTTCGGCGGACTGATCGGATTGTCCGACCTGTTGCGTCGCGGCCAGTGGCTCAAGCTCTTTCGTCTGACCCGCGACCTGCGTGCGGGTGGCTACACGTCATGGCGGGGTGCAGCTTCCTGGGCGACGGGATGGCTTGTGCCGCAGTGGCTGCGCCGTATCTATCATCCGGACATGCACGCCTTCTCTCTGAGCTACACCGCTGTGCATCCACAACTCGCGGCGGAGTACCGGCTCAAAGAAAAGGCCCTCTCTGAGTTTTACGGTGTGGAGCGCAGCACTGAGTCCGTGCGCCGAAGTCTTGATTACTATGACCCGGGAGTGAGTAATGGCGCCGCCGCCGCGGCGTGGCAGATAGAGCAGCGCGATCCGACGCAGGACAAGCGCATCTTCGAATTCTGTCTCGGCATTCCCATCGAGCAGTACCTGGTCGGCGCACAAAGCCGTTCGCTGATTCGCCGTGCGATGCAAGGCCGCCTGCCTGACTCCACGCTGCGCCGCACGACACGCGGCCTGCAGTCCGCCGACTGGTATCTGACCGTCGGAGGCGCGCGTCCGCAGCTCTCGGCCGAGCTCACACGCATCGAGCGCTCGCCGCTTGCTCGCCGCGTTCTCGACACCGCAAGGCTGCGCACGCTGCTCGACACCTGGCCTGGTTCCGGCTATCACACCTCGCCGGTGAGCGACGTCTGGCACCTAGCCCTCACGCGCGGGATCGCAGCCGGCAGCTTTCTCGCGCAATATGATCCGGAGATGCGTAACGATGCGTAACGATGAGAACGCGGCGGCGGCAACAGAAAAACCCGGCGGGAAGCCGGGTCTCTGATGCTGCCGTAACCGTAACTATGCCGTTGTCGTTGCGCAGTATTCGTTGAACGCGCGCGCCAGTTCCTGACCGATAAGCTGCGCCGTCGCCCCCTCGATGACGAAGCGCTGCATCAGGTACACCAGCTTGCCGTCGCGCAGGATCCCGATCGCCGGCGATGTTGGCGGCTGTCCCTCAAAGTAGGAGCGCGCCCGCTCGGTGGCCTCGCGGTCCTGCCCGGCAAAGACGGTGATGCTCTGGTCCGGCTTCACTGCGTTCTGCATCGCCAGCCGCACGCCCGGCCGCATCTTGCCCGCGGCGCATCCGCAGATGGAATTCACCACCAGCATCGTCGTGCCCGGCTTGGCCAATGCTGCGTCCACTTCGGCCGCTGTGCGCGTCTCCTGAATGCCCGCGCGAGTCAGCTCCTCGCGCATCGGAATCACCATAATCTCTGGGTACATGCCTGCTCCTTCTGGTTTCTCGACGCCAGCGTCCCCGCTCGCTGTCTCTGTCTACCACCATTGTATGGAGCGTAGGGGCGGATTGCCAGCGGCCATCCCCAACTGGCTGAACCGATGGGATCAAGTATGCTGCTCTCGCATGCACATACGGATGAACTTCTTCAGCAGTGCCTTGAACATTGCGATGATCGTAGCGGTCGGCACGGCGTCCTTTTCACTCGCCCAGACCACAACCGCCATCCCTGCGCTGAGCCCGCTGGAGTCGCGAATGGCAGCCACCATCGACGCGAATAGCGCCGCTGATCGTGTCCTGCTCGAACAGCTCGTCGATATCAACAGCGGCACCATGCACCTCGCCGGTGTCGTCGCTGTGAAGGATCTGCTCGCCCCACGTCTGCAGGCGCTGGGCTTCCGCGTTCGCTGGGTGCCGATGGACACGATCACCCAGCGCGCCGGCGACCTGACGGCCGAACATCCGTGCGCCGCCGGAGCTGGACATTGCGGCAAGCGGCTGCTGCTCATCGGCCACATGGATACAGTCTTTGAACCGTCCAGTTCCTTCCAGCGATACGGGCCGGTTGCGGATTCCGCGGGTAAAGTCGCCACCGGTCCCGGCGTTGCCGACATGAAGGGCGGCCTGGTCATCATGCTGGCTGCGCTTAACGCGATGAAGCAAGCCGGCGCGTTGGACAACTCCGAGATACGCATCGTGCTCAGCGGAGACGAAGAGTGCGCCGGAGCGCCCATCGACAAGGCGCGGCACGACATGATCGAAGCAGCCAAGCAGAGCGATGTCGCACTCGAATTCGAGCCGAGCCTCCGCCGCGACGGGCAGGACACCATTAGCATCGCGCGCCGCAGCTCCACCATGTGGCATATCGAGGCCACCGGGCTCTCCGGCCATTCGTCGCAAATCTTCGGCGAGCACTTCGGCTATGGCGCTATCTACGAGCTCACCCGCATCCTCGATGGCTTCCGCACGCAGCTGCCCGAGGATGGCCTCACCTACAACGTCGGTCTGTTGCTGGGCGGGGCCACGGCGCAGACGAATCCGGATAAGACCGGCGGCGAAGCAACGGGAAAGGACAACGTGATCCCTCCGGCCGCGCTTGCATATGGCGATCTGCGAACGGTGAGCAACGAGCAGACCACGCGAGTCGAGGACAAGATGCGCGCCATCGTCGCGCAGCATCTCCCAAAGACAGACGCGAAGATCACCTTCACTGAGGGCTATCCCGCAATGGCGGTAACGCCCGCGGGGCAGCAATTGCTGCGCGAGTGGAGCGATGCCAGCGTGGCGCTCGGCCTTGGTCCTGTTGCCGAAGCCGGCCCTATGACCCGTGGCGCCGGCGACATCTCCTTCGTCGCCTCCTTTCTGCCCGGTCTGGTCGGGGTTGGCGCACTCGGCCAGGGAGCGCATGCGGAGGGCGAAACCATCTTCCTCGACTCGCTAACATCCCAGGCCAAGCGAAACGCGGTCCTGATGGAGCGGCTCACCAAACAGCCCTTCGGCCCACTGAGCAATCGGATGGATGAAGATACCCCTTGACTATCTACAATATCATTGTAGATAGTCAAGGTATGGGGAAACCAAGCGATCTAGTGCAGGGAACACTCGACCTGCTCATCCTGAAGACCATCTCGCTCGAGCCGAAGCATGGCTGGGCCATCGCCAAGCGCATCCAGCAGATCTCCGGCGAGGTGCTGCAGGTGCAGCAGGGCTCCCTCTACCCGGCGCTCCATCGCCTGGAGCAGCAGGGATGGATCCGCGCTAAATGGGCGGAGACCGACACCGGCCGCAACGCCAAGTTTTATTCACTCACCGCCACCGGCCGCACGCAACTCGCCACAGAGAAAGAGAACTGGAGCCGCCTCTCCGGTGCCATCAACCTGGTGGTGCAGGAAGGTTAGAGGATCGCGCCATGCCCATGCCACAGTTGCGCTGGACCGACAGGTTGCGAATGCTGCTTCACACGCTCTTCGGCCGCAAGTCGGCGGACGCCGAGCTCAATGCGGAACTGCGTTTCCATCTCGATCAGCAGATCGCGGAAAATCGCGCCGCGGGCATGAACGAAACCGAGGCGCGCCAGGCAGCACTGCGCCTCTTTGGCAATCCGGCCGTCGTGCGCGAACACGCCCGTGAAACGTGGAGCTGGCAATGGCTGGAATCGCTCGCCCGCGACATTCGCCAGGGCATCCGCCGGTTAATGCGCGCGCCTTCCTTCGCGCTTACGGCGATCCTTGTCCTCGCGCTGGGCATCGGCGCGAATGTCGCTCTGTTTACAGTAGTGAATTCCGTGCTGCTCAAGCCGCTGTCGGTTGCTCATCCCGACCGGCTGGTGCGTATCTACGAGGCCAAAAGCAACGGTACATTTCAGGATAACGTCGTCGCCGGCGGATGCTTCGCACGCTGGCAGGCTGAGGCGCGCAGCTTTGTCCAGATGGGGATCATGCAGGGGACCGCTTACAACCTGGCGAGCACCGCCGCGCAGATGCCGGAGGTAGTTCACGCAGAAGCGGCCTCCTGGAACACGCTGCCCATGCTCGGCGTTCATTCCGCAATCGGGCGTCTTTTCACAGCCGATGATGACCGTCCACGAGCGAATGCCACGGTCATTCTGAGCTGGGGGCTTTGGAAGCGCCGCTATGGAGGTGACCCTTCAATTCTGGGCCGCACCATCCTGGTGGACGCAAAGCCATATACGGTTGTGGGCGTCCTTCCGGCATGGTTCCGCTATCCGGACGCTCGCACGCAGCTATGGACGCCGCTCTATCACGAGAAGTCGCACGAGATCATGCAGGTCTACGGCTCGCACAACTTCGACGTGGTCGGCAAGTTGAAGCCCGGCGTCTCCATTGCGCAGGCGACCGCAGACCTCAGCACTATCCAGCGGCAGATTCGTCTACAGAATCCTGACGGGCCGGTAAATGATGCCGTAAATCTGCGGCCCATCCTGGATGGGCAGGTGCGCAATGTAAAGAGCGGCCTCTATGCATTGCTGGCCGCAACGGGCTGCCTTCTGCTGATCGCATGTCTCAACATTGCGAACCTTCTGGTGGCGCGTGCCGCCTCGCGCGGCCGTGAGACGGCCATCCGCACCGCTCTCGGTGGCAGTCGCGTGCAACTCATCCGCGCACAGATTATCGAGAGCCCGATACTCTCCGCCGCTGGCGGTGTGCTGGGTATGGCGCTGGCCTATGGGGCGGTGCAATGGCTGGTGCATGTACGTGCCGACCTGCCCCGCGTGGATACCATCCACATCGATGGCGCGGTTGCGCTCTTCACTGCAGGCTGCGTCGCTCTGTGTGGTCTCCTGGCAGGAG
>JAUTWX010000332.1 GCA_030838385.1 Acidobacteriaceae bacterium | reverse complement strand
CATGGTCTCTCTCCTGATGTCTTGAGTTTATAGGGCCCGGAGCGTTTGAGCACCGTTCGACCCTTTCAAGCCAGGAACAGTGTTGGGAGAAGGAGGAATCTTCGTTGTGGAGTCTACGCCCCTCGCGTATTGCGCACAATGAAATGCGCCGCCTGTAGCGCCACTGCGGCATTTTCGCCTAAAAGCTGCCCCACATCTGATGAGGACGTGCTTGGTGGTGAGGCCGGTAGGAGCCGCAGATTACGCGAGACCGGTTTTGGCCAGGATGACGAGTTGAGAAATCGGCGTGAAGATCACCAGACATAGGTGGCGACGGCGCCTGCTCCGAGCGAGGTGGTGAAGGCTTTGGATTTGTAGCGGACGGCGAAGTTCTGCGGCGCGTCGCCCGGGTTGGAGACGATCAGGACCTCTTTGCCGTCGGGCGTCTGGAAGGCGACGTTGGGCAGCGTGTCCATACTGCTATTGCCTACGGGATTGCTATTGCCTACGGGACTGTTGGAGTCGATGCGGACAGAGCCGGGCGGAACGAATTTGGAGGCGTGCGCGAGGACGTAGTAGGCCACGAGGCGGGTGACGTTGTCGCCGTCGATAGTGAGGGCGCCGTAGCAGACGGGGCAGCCGCCGTCGTTGGTGTGGGGGCCAGCGTTAGGATCGGCCGCGAGGTTCCAGAGCAGAACGTTCCTGCTCCAGTTACGTGTTGTGCCGATGACGACGCGGGCGACCGGGTGCGCCACGTTCATGTTGATCGCGCCGGAGCGGTCGTTGATGGATTGCTCGGTGAAGTAGATGTTCTTTGCGGGGAAGGCGTCGTGCACCTGGGTCATGGCTTCGACCTTGCCGCCGTAGAGGTGCCACGCGGAGCCATCGATGTACTTGTTGGCGTCGGGATCTTTGAGGATGGAAGTGACGTAAGCCGGATGGTCGAGGTTGTGGTCGTAGAGGAGGATTTTGGTCTGGATGCCGGCCTTCTGGAAGGCGGGGCCGAGATCGTGCTCGATGAAGTCAGCCTGCTCGGGCGCGAGCATCACCATCGAAGGCGTGTTCTTTTCGTTGAGCGGCTCATTCTGGATGGTAAGCGCGTCGATGGAGATGCCCTCGGCCTTCATGCCCTGGATGTACTTGACCCAGTATTTGGCGTAGGCGGGGAAGTATTCGGGCAGGAGCACGCCGCCCTGGGCTTTGCCGGTGGTCTTCATCCAGAGCGGCGCGGACCAGGGCGAGGCGAGGATCTTTATTTTGGGGTTGATGGCGAGGATTTCTTTGAGCACGGGGATAACGTCCGTCTCGTCCGGCGCGAGCGAGAAGTGCGCCATGTCGGGATCGGTTTGGGGACTGGAATCCGAAGTGCTTTGAGGAAGATCGTCGTAGGAGTAGACGTGGTCGTTCATGTCGGAGGAGCCGACGGTGACGCGAAGATAGCTGACGCCGATGCCGTCGCCCTCGGCGGTGAAGAGATTATGGAGCAGCGCGGCGCGCTTGGCGGCGTCCATGTGGTGGAGGAGCATGGCGCTGCCGCCGGTGAGCGCGAAGCCGAAGCCGTCGATCGCCTGGTAGGTCTTGGCGCTATCGACGTCGATGATCGGGCCGGGGGGAATTTCTTTGGTGAAGACGAGTTTGGGTGACTGCTCGGCGAGTAGCGCGGAGTGATCGGGGTTGGTGAGCCAGAGGGTGGCGTCCTTTTGTGCGAGAGAGGGCAGGGGCAGAAGTGTTAAGGCGGAAAGCAGAAGCGAGGTGGAGAACTTGACGTGCATGTGGCCTCCGGATGGGCTTTTGAGGGCGGGGCCATTCTAGACACACGTTTGTTTATTGTCCAGGACTGGCCGTCCGGGCGGCGGCGCCTGCGACGCGTTTTGCGGGGTTCGCTTCCTTCGGTCGCTCAGGTTTGGTTTGATTGCGACGCGGAGTGGGAACAGCAGTTCCTCCACTGCGCTTCGCTTCGGTCGCGATGACGATGCTTTAGTGAGAGCGCTGGGACTTGCGGGCGAGGTGGCGGTTGCGGAGGTATTTGGCGCCGCCGAGCGCGAGCAGCATCGAGCCGAAGGGCAGGGACATCATGGTGACGATGAGCGAGATCCAGCCGGCGTTGGTGTGCGGGCCGTGGATGCCGATGCCGCCGAAGAGAAAGCGTGTGGCGAGTGCGGCGAGGATGCCAACCAGCAATGTCCAGAAGGCTCCCTGCAGGAGCGGGCGGGTCCCGTCATCGGGCATGGTTGCCCGGGGTACGCGCTCGCTCGCATCGACGGGCGTCACCGTCTTCGTGCTCGGGGCCGGGCCTGTGACGTGGGTGGACATTGGAATGCCTATCCGTGCCAGCCGGCGAGCATGGCATAGACGATCACACCGGTTACGGACACGTAGAGCCAGATGGGATAGGTCCAGCGGGCGACTTTGCGATGCGTATGGAAGCGACGCGTGAGCGCGAAGAAGAAGGTGATGAGCACCAGCGGCAGCGCGACCATGGAGAGCGCGATGTGGCTGATGAGGATGACGATGTAGGTGATCCACACAGCGTTGTGCGAGCCGGGAAAGCGCATGTCACCGTGCAGCCAGTGGTTGGTGATGTAGCTGACCAGGAAGAGCGACGAGAAGACGAAGGCGGTGAGCATGGAGGCGCGGTGCGCCGCGATCCGCTTGCGCTTGATGAAAGAGAAACCGACGACCAGCGCGATGGCGCTGAGGCCGTTGAAGAGCGCGTTGAGCGCGGGCAGAAAGCGCAGGCGCAGGCCGTAGGCGTCCGGAGCGTCGTGGGCGTAGACCAGCCAGAAGAGAAAGGCCGCGGCGAGCGCGGAGACCGCGAGAATGGCGCCAATGGCGATGCCGGCGGGGAAGGCGGCTGGCTTATGCGTCTGTGTGGTAGCGGTAGTCATGTTTAGAAGATCATCCAGTCAATCAGGCAGCGGGCTTGCGGGTGTGGCGGTTGACGACGGCCCACGATGTGGCGAAGGTGGCGAAGCAGAAGCCGAGGGTGACAGCGAGGTTGAAGGGGAGCGCGTGATCGGTGTGGGCGGCGGCGTCGAGGCCGTTGCGCAGCGAATCTGGATCGAGTGCGCCGCGTAGCGCGGCGACGCCGTAGGTGAGCGGGTTCAGGAGCATGATGTCGCGCAGCCAGCCGGAGGCCTTGTCCGCGGGAAAGAGCGCGCCGGAGAGCAGCCACAGCGGCAGCAGGATGAGGTTGACGATGGCGTGGAAGGCCTGGGTGGAATCCATGGGCCAGGCGATGGTGAAGCCGAGCGCGGTGATCTCAAAGCTGATGAGCAGGATGACGGCAGCGGCAAGCAGAACGCCGGCGAGCGAGGGATGCACGCCCGCCAGCGGGGAGAAGAGCAGGAAGATGAGTCCCTGGATGGCGGCCAGCGTGGCGCCGCCGAGGACCTTGCCGAGCACGATGGCGGAGCGCGAGACAGGCGAGGCGAGCACGGTGAGCAGGAAGCCTTCGTTGCGATCCTGGATGAGCGACATCATGGAAAAGATCGCGGTGAAGAGCACGATCATCACGATGGAGCCGGGAAAGAAGTAGCCGAATGCGTGGGCGCTGGCACCCGCGTTGCCGGAGGAGAAGGAGTGCGAGAAGCCAGCGCCGAAGGCGACCCAGAAGAGCAGCGGCGAGGCGATGACACCGATGACGCGGGCGCGCTGGCGGTAGAAGCGGACGATCTCGCGCTGCCAGAGCGAGAAGGACGGAATGAGAAGGCCGGGCTTTGCCGTGCGGACGGCGTGCTGTGTCGTTCTGTGGGGTGTTGTGGTTGCGATGGTGGCCATCAGTCGTGTCCTCCTCCCTTTTCGTGGTCCCGCTGCGTTTCGCTAGCGTCAGTTTTTTCCGTCCAAAAGCGGTGGCCGGTGCGCTGGATGAAGACATCTTCGAGGCGCGGGCGGGAGACGGAGACGCCGCGGACCTCGCCGGGGAAGGCATCGAGCACGGCGGTGAGAAAACGGTGGCCGTTCTCGCGCTCCAGGCGAACCGTATTGCCTAACACCGCTGGAGCCCCATTGCCGAGAGCTGCCATATCGAAGCGGCCGGCCATGCGCGCGGCTAAGGATTGCGCGGCGGTTTCGCTGTCGGTCTCGAAGAGCACGACGTCGCCGCCGATGGTGGACTTGAGCTCTTCCGGTGATCCAAGAGCCACGAGTTTGCCTTCACTCAGGATGGCGAGGCGGTCGCAGTACTCGGCCTCCTCCATCATGTGGGTGGTGACCAGGACGGTGACGCCTTCCTCGTCGCGCAACATGCGGAGATATTGCCAGAGGTCGAGGCGCGCGCCGGGATCGAGGCCGGTGGTGGGCTCGTCGAGCAGCAGGACGGCGGGCGAGTGGATGAGCCCCTTGGCCAGCTCGACGCGGCGCTGCATGCCGCCGGAGAGGGTTTCGACGTAGTCCCTGGCGCGATCGGTGAGGGCGACACGCTGCAGCACATCGGCGATACGGCCGCGGAGATGTTTGCCGCTGAGGCCGTAAAGATGGCCGGCGTGGCGAAGGTTCTCTTCGACGGTGAGCTTGATGTCCAGCGAGCGCGCCTGGAAGACGATGCCGATCTGCTGGCGGACCTGCCCGGGCTCCTTCGCGACATCAAAGCCGCGGATGGTGGCAACACCGCCGCTGGGGACCATCAGGGTGGAGAGGATGCGGAAGAGTGTGGTCTTGCCGGAGCCGTTGGGACCGAGCAGGCCGAAGATCTGCGCGGGCGCGACGGAGAAGGAGAGATGATCCAGCGCGAGGCGGGTGCCGTAGTCGTGAGTAAGCGACGAGAGGACGATCGGGTCTTCGGGATGAGCAGTGGATGCGGTGGAGGCAACAGCGTCGGGTTCGAGCATGGTGGGCATCGGGCGGTTATCTCCTTCCTGCTGTGGCATCCAGCATCATGATGATAAGTAACAGCGGAAGATACAGAACGCTGGCCTTGAGCAGGGCGCGGGCGTAGGGGCGCGATGCTGCGAACGATGGCGCTTTGAGAATCTTCGCGAAGCGGATGGTGTAGGCCAGGTAGCCGATGCCGAGCACCAGCGCGGCGACGGCGTAGACGCGGCCGGAGATGCCGAAATACCAGGGCAGCAGCGAGACCGGGAGCATGATGACGGCGTAAACGAGAGCTTCGACGACGGTCGACCAGCCATCGGGCTGGACGACGGGCAGCATGCGGATGCCGGCGCGACCGTAGTCCTCGCGATAGAGCCAGGCGATGGCCATGAAGTGCGGGAACTGCCAGACGAAGAGGATGGCGAAGAGAGCGACGGCGGCCCACTCGATGCGGCCGCGGGCGGCAGTCCAGCCGAGCAGCGGCCCCATCGCGCCGGGAAAGGCGCCGACGAAGGTCGCGAGGGTGCTGCGGTATTTGAGCGGCGTGTAGACCGCGACGTAGGTGAAGACGGTGAGCAGGCCGAGGATGACGGTGACCGGGTTGGTGAAGCGCAGCAGCAGCAGTGAGCCGACAGCGACGGCAGCGAAGGCGACCACGAGACCATGCGCGATACCGATGCGTCCGGTGGCGAGTGGGCGTCCGGCCGTCCGGATCATGCGGGCGTCCGACTTCCGCTCGAGCACTTCGTTGAGCGCGGCGGCGCCAGCGGAGATGAGTGCGATGCCGATGAGCGTTTCGAGCAGGCCGATGTGGACGCTGGGGATGGCCGAGCGGACGGAGCCGAGATAGAAGCCGGCCC
>JAUTWX010000327.1 GCA_030838385.1 Acidobacteriaceae bacterium | reverse complement strand
CCGCAATTTGGTTAGCCTCCCACCTGGCTCCAGAAACGTGATGCCATCGGACCAATGCATTGCATCTTCCGCACCGGCACGCCGAAGCAGATCCAAGATGTTGGTGCAGCAGCCGAGGACAATGTGCTGACAGTTGTCGATGACTTCGCCGACGCCGGGATGAAGATAGGACGAAGCGCGTCCGCCGACATAGGGCTTTTGCTCGAACAGATCTACAGAGTAGCCGTCCTGCGCCAATGCACACGCGGCCGCCAGTCCTGCGGCACCGCCGCCTACCACTGCCACACGGCGCGTCTTTTGCCGGCCGATCATCGCACTCTACCTCGCAGGCGCAGCGCCAGCATGCGTATCAAGCCGCCGGAGAGGATGAGCAGTTTCTGCCACGTGGGGACCTGCACTCGTGCAGTAAAGACGTCGAAGCGCTGCTCCTCAATTCTTTTCAGCAATCGCGAGTAGATTTTCACCAGCACTCGCAGGGCGGGACGGCTATCCGCACTAATCAGGGGCAGTAACCGATCGGCGGAGTGGTAGTAGGCACGTGCGCGCCTCGCAATGCCGGCCAACGCCAGCCGCTGCGGCTCGACGAGTTCCCTGCCCGTCTTCACCTGGGCCAGCTCCGCAGCACTCGTGCCCGCTCCTTTGAGGTCGTCTTCTGGGATGTACACGCGAGCGCGCTCCGCATCTTCGCGCACATCGCGCAGGATGTTCGTCAACTGGAACGCAATGCCGGTCTCCTCGGCAAGCTTTTCCGCCACTGGGCTGCTATAGCCAAAGATCCGTATGCAGACCAGGCCCACGACGGAGGCGACGTAATAGCAGTATTGATACAGCTCGGCGAATGTCGTAAAGGTATTCAGCCCATCGGCATCGCGGCGAGCGGCCGTCTCTGGCTGCACATCCATGGCGGTGCCCTGAATCAGTTGCTCAAGCAGGTCATCCGGAATATTGAATCGCTGCTGGGTATCGCGAACGGCAACGAATACCGGATTGGTCGTGCGCTCGCCATCGCGCCATGCGGCGGTCCAGCTCGCGAGCTCCTCACGTCTTGTCGCCCGGTCCTTCGACTCGTCGTCCGAGATGTCGTCGGCACGCCGCATGAATGCGTAAATGGCGCACATTGCGTCGCGTTTATGCGCAGGCAGCGCAACAAAGGCGTAGTAGAAGTTTTTTGCCTCTCGTTTGGCGATCGCTCGGCACGCGGCATACGCCGCTTCTATTGGCTGCGATTGCGTCAAGCCATCGATCCCGCCGGCCGCACTCCCGGCACAAAGCGGCCAGCCAGCGCATGCAGCAGCAGCAGCGCCTTGCGCGGCTTCGATATCGTCGGCCGCACCGACAAGACATCATACTGTCGCGCCTCAATCGCACGCAGAATCTCCAGACCGCCGCGCGTGAACAGGTCCAAGTCGACGGCGAGTTCTCGGTCTACCGTGCCAATCAGTTTTGCGCCGCGCGCAAACATCGCTCGCGTGAAGGCGATCTGCTCTCGCATCAGCGCGCGAAACGCCGGCGTTGCTTGACGCTTGGCGATCGTCGCCTCGTCCACGCCGGCAGCAGTCATCGCGTCCTGGGGAAGGTAAATGCGCCCGCGCGCGAAGTCCTCCCGAACATCCTGCCAGAAATTTGCAAGCTGCAGAGCGCTGCAGGTCTCATCGGATAGCGCAAACCGCTCCCGATCACTATAGCCACACGCATACAGCACCAGCCGCCCCACCGGGTTGGCGGAGTTGCGGCAATAAGCCAAGACATCGTCCATCGAGGCATAGCGCGTAACCGACTGATCCTGCCGGAAAGCGGTCAGCAGGTCGGCAAACGGCTCTTTCGGAATATCGCAGATGCGGATCGTCTCTCGCAGCGCAACGAAGACGGGGTGCCTCGCCTCACCTCGATAGCAGGCATCGAGCTGCTCTCCCCAGATGTCGAGCAGTACCAGCGCCTGTGCGTGGTTTCCCACTTCGTCTCCCAGATCGTCGGAGATGCGGCAGTAGGCATAGATGCTATGAAAATGCGGCCGCAGGCGCTTCGGCAGAAGCCAGGAAGCGACATGGAAGTTTTCATAGTGCGATTCAACTAGCTCGCGACAGTATTGCTGCGCTTCTGCGAGCGTTGGCGTGCGTTCCGGAATTCGATAAGACAAAGGCAGCGAGGCCCAGCCCTGTTCTGCCAGAGCATTCGTATCCGTTACTGTGCCCGGTGTCGCCATCATGGCAGGATCACCGTTTTGATCTCATTGGTGCGACGCATCATTCCCTGGAACACGGAAACCAGATCGCGCAGAGGAGCATGCCCGGTGATAAACGCGTCGGCGTCGAAGGACGGATTGGCAATCAGAGCAAGAGCTCTGCGGCAGACCGCCGGCGTGTGATGAAAGCTGGCCTTCAGTTCGATGTCGTTATAGTGCAGGTGGTTCGTGTCCAGGTCGACGCGTGTCCCTTTCGCCGGTCCGCCAAAGAAGTTCACGAGGCCGCCGCGGCGAACCATGTCCACCGCCCACTGCCAGGTCAGAGGCAAAGCCACGGCCTCAATGGCGATATCGACGCCGCGACGATCCGGCGTCAATGCACGAACTGCCGCAATCGAATCCTTCACCTTGGTCGTCTGTACCACGTGCCGCGCACCTAGTCGCCGCGCCGCCGATACCTGCTGATCATGCTTCACTACCGCGATCACGTTGACCCCAGACAGGGCCGCGGCATGAATCATCAATAAGCCGATCGGTCCCGCGCCGATTACAGCCATTGTGTCACCACGCTGGGCACGGCTCTCCTCGAGTCCGCGCAAGACGCATGCCAGAGGTTCCGTCAGCGCCGCATGCTCGTCCGTGATGTGAACCGGAATCTCCAGCGTATTCTTTTCCACGATGCGCGCCGGCACGCGGATCCATTCGGCATAGGCGCCGTTGTTGAACAACAGGTCTTCACACAGATTTTGCTGGCCGTGCTGGCACCAGTAGCAACGGTCGCATGGTGCGGAGTTCAGCGCGACGACGCGAGTTCCCGGATGAAATGCCGACACTCCATCGCCCACGGCGGCCACGACCCCCGCCAGTTCATGCCCGAAGAGGGCGGGCATGTTCAACATCTTGGCGTGATACCCCCGGCGATAGGTCTTCAGATCGGTGCCGCAGGTCAATGCGGCGCGAACCCGCACAACGATCTCGCCCGCTCCGGGTAAAGGCCGCTCTACGTCCTCGATCCGGACATCTTCCTTGCCGTACAGAACGGCTGCCTGCATGACTGTCGCCATCGCCTTATTTTCTCAGATTGCGCCGGGCCCTAGCTTCCTGGCTCGATCATGATCTTCATGGAATCCGGATGCGGTTCCGAGGCAAACGCAATCGCCTCTGTCGCCCGCGAGAGTGGAAACCGGTGCGAAATGAGCCGGGTAAGGTCGTAGCCCTGTGTGTAACCGCCCAACACCATCCGTACACCCTCATCCTGAATCTCGGCGGATGAGCTGTACGAACCCATCAAGGTCTTCTCGTCCATGCATACTACAGCCGGATCGAACGTGGCATCTCCATGCTGTGTCTGTGCAAACAACATAATGCGCCCTCCGGGACGCGCAGCGTCGATTGCCGTGCGAATCAGCGTGTTGCCGCCCACCGCCAGCAGGACGGCGTCGGCGCCTCGGCCCTCGCTCTCCTCGCGAACGCGCTGCACAACATCCTCCGTACTGGCGTCGATTGGATGCTCCAGGCCATACGTACGTGCCACGGAGTGGCGCCGGGAGTAGAGATCCGAGGTCACAACCTTGGCGCCGGTGCGCTTGGCCAGCGTCGCCAGCAGGATGCCAATCGGTCCCTGTCCGATCACCAGCACCGTCTCGTCCGGCTCCAGATGCAGCGACCGCACACCCTTGTACGTGGTGTTGAGAGGCTCGATGAAGGCTGCCTGTTCAAATGGGACATCGGCTGGTATTTTGACCAGACCGCGGCGCACAATCCAGTCCATCACCCGCACGTACTCCGCGAAACCACCGCCGGAAGGTTCGAACCCCGCCGTACACCCGACGTTCTTGTAGGCCGGGCATTGCGCAAAGGTCTTTTTCCGGCAGTAATAGCAGTCACCACACGGCACGTGGTGAAAGACCGTCGCATGATCGCCAACGCGAAAGCCGTGCACGTTCTCGCCCACCGCAGCCACCACGCCTGCCGTCTCATGACCGAAGATGCGAGGGGCCGAGTGCGAGCCGGTGTGTATCTTCTTGAGATCGGTGCCACAGATGCCACAAGTCGCCACCCGCAGAAGCACTTCACCTGGCCCGATGCGAGGCACCGGCACCGTCTCCACCCGCACGTCATTCACGCCGCGGTAGACAGCCGCCCGCATCGTCTCCGGAATACGGAGCTGACGGTCTATCTCTTTCTCAACCGTTGCTGTCTGCATATCTTCCTTCGCCGATCCATCGGCGGAGCGCCTGGCCCAGGGCCTCCGCACCGCTCTTGCTGTTCCTTCCCATCCGCAGAAGCGGCGCCACATAGCGCGGGTGAGTCAAAGCGTATGCGGCCACCTGTCTGGTGCGCAACTGCTTCTCCTGGTCCAGAAAGTAATTGAAATCCGGCAGATCCTCAGTAGCTATATCGGTGACAGCCTTCCAGCAATAGAACGGCACACCGCGAACGCGTGCCAGCCGTGCCACGGCCGCCGCCTCCATGTCTACCAGAGAGGCGCCGAAACTCTCCGCGACTTGACGTTTCTCCTCCCGTCCGGCAACGTGATCCAGCGTCACCAGCTTGACCGAACTCGTGACCGCCGACGTACCGTATCGCTCGCCGCTGCCCGCATCGATCACCTCGCCCACCTCGTAAGCCGTTCCCGGTTGCACTCCGCAGGAAGTCCCGCCTGCCCAGCCGATCGATACCATCACGTTCAAGCTGCCATAGGTCTCCGCGATAGCCACTGCCTGCTCTGCGCGCGTGATGCCTATTCCCTTCGCGATCGCAATGAATGCGGCATCGCCCCGTTGCGTAAGAAATGCGCCATCGGGCTGCGGCGACCAGTCGCTCACCAGCGGCTTCAACTCCCCGGAAAGCGCTGCGATAATGCCAATCCGATGGCTCATGCGGCAGGCGCATATCCGTGCGCGCGAAACCAATCGATCGCTGCCCGGAGCGCCGCGTACACCGGCACAATGCGGAAGCCCAGCTCGCGCTCCGCTTTCGCTGAGGCGGCAAACATCTTCTTCTTTCCCATCCGCACCGCCTCCACCGTAGCGCGCGGTTCCTTACCGCGCAGCCGCCCCGTCACCATCTCATCGAAGAACGCAAACGCCATCGCCACCGCGTGCGGCACCTCTATGGTGGGAGACGGTATGCCGGTGATGGCAGACATCTTGTCCAGTATCTGCTTCAGGGAGAGGTTCTCGCCACCCAGGATGTATCGCTCACCGGGCCGGGCCCGCTCGAGAGCCCCGACGTGCATCCGTGCCACCTCTTCGACATCCACCAGGTTCAGTCCCGTGTCCACATACGCCGGAAACTTGCGGTTCAGAAAATCAACGATGATTTGTCCGGTCGGCGTGGGCTTGATGTCATTTGCGCCAACCGGCGTCGTGGGGTTCAGCACGATGACGTGTTGTCCTCCGTGGGCCGCGGCGATCGCCTCCTGCTCGGCAAGATACTTGGAACGCTTGTAATGGCCGATCATATCGTCGAGTGACACCGGGGTGTTCTCATCGACAATCGTGCCATCTTCACGAAAGCCCATGGTGGCCACGCTCGACGTATAGACCACCTTCGCCACGCCAAGCACCCGGGCAAGCGCCAGCAGGTGGCGTGTGCCATCGACATTCGCCGCGTACATGGACTGCGGATCGCGCACCCAAAGTCGATAG